>JBEGLE010000180.1:0-3621 GCA_041183725.1 Pseudomonadota bacterium
CCGCTGGCGATGGGCGGTTTCTGCTCAATCAGGCTGAAACGCTCTATTCCGCGCAGATCACCGATCCGCTTGATCCCGCTGGCCTTGGCAAGTTTTTGCAGCGCCGCGTCGCGGTCTATGACAAGGATCGGGACGGGCATTACAACCTGATATCAGCCCTGCACAAATCGCTGCGCGGTTCCGATCCACAGGCGGCGCTTTATTACCTAGCCCGCATGCTTACGGCGGGTGAGCAGCCGCTCTATCTGCTGCGCCGCTTGGTGCGCTTTGCCAGCGAAGATATTGGTCTGGCTGATCCGCAGGCACTGATCCAATGCTTGGCCGCCAAAGATGCCTATGAATTCCTCGGCAGCCCAGAGGGTGAACTGGCGATTGTGCAAGCCTGCCTTTACCTTGCCACCGCTCCCAAATCGAATGCGGCTTACACGGCGCAGAAACAGGCTTGGGCAAGCGCCCGCGAAACCGGATCGCTGGCCCCGCCAGCCACTATTCTGAACGCCCCCACCAAGCTGATGAAGGATATCGGCTATGGCGCTGGCTATGCCTATGATCACGCGGCTGAGGACGGCTTTTCCGGGGCCGATTATTGGCCCGATGGTATGGCCCCGCAAAGCTATTACCAGCCCGTCGAACGCGGCTTTGAACGCGAAGTGATCAAACGCTTGGAATGGTGGGACCGCAAGCGCAAGGAACGGCGCGCCGAACCGTGAAGCCTGATCGGTTTCAGCATTTCGTCGCGATTGATTGGTCTGGCGCGGTGGGCGAACGCCACAAGGGCATCGCCGTGGCCCTGTGCTCCGCAGGACAGGTCGCCCCCAAGCTCGTCCGCCCCGGCCACCGCTGGTCACGCCAAGAGGTTGCCTTGTGGCTGCGCGATGACCTGCCGCGCGAATGTCTGGTGGGGATTGATCTCAGCATGGCCCTGCCTTTTGCCGATCGCGACGGCTATTTCCCCGAATGGCGGCAAAGCTCCGCCGATGCGCGCCGCCTGTGGGCCTTGGTCGATCAGATCTGCGCCGATGATCCGCACCTTTCGGCCAGCAGCTTTGTTGATCATCCCGAAGCCGCCGAACATTACCGCCGCCATGGCGGGCGCGCGGGGCGCTATTTCACCACCGATGGCATCAGCGGTGGCCGGGGTCGCTTACGGCTGACCGAACAGGCGCAGGAAAGCATGGGCTGCCGCCCTTACAGCACCTTTAATCTGGTCGGTGCGGCGCAGGTCGGCAAATCCAGCCTCACCGGCATGCGCCTGCTTCACCGCCTCACGCCCCATCTGGCTATCTGGCCGTTTGATCCGCTGCCCGATCAGGGATCGGTGCTGGTCGAAATCTATACCACCCTTGCCGCCATGGCGGCAGGACGCAGCGCGGGCCGATCCAAAATCCGCAGCCATGCTGAACTGGACACGGCCCTGCATCAGCTTGGCTCTGAACCGGGCGGCGGGCATGGCTCGATTGATGATCACGCCAGCGATGCGATCCTCACCGCCGCCTGGCTCCGCCGCGCCGCGCACCAACAAGACCTGTGGCATCCCGAAGGTTTAAATGCTGTCGCGCAAACCGAGGGCTGGACCTTCGGCGCAGTCTGGGGCAATGGGCGCGCATACCACGTGCCGGCTTAGCTCAGTTGGTAGAGCACCTGATTTGTAATCAGGGGGTCGCGGGTTCGATTCCTGCAGCCGGCACCATGGATTTCCTTCATTTTTTAGAGTCCTTCACGCTTTTCGGCAGCATGCAGGACGGACACTTCAATTCTTTGGGTGCGCGGAATGATTCGTAGAGAGTATTGCGGCCCCATGCTGCTGGATTAAGGCACCTGCCACCGCGCGCCTTGCACTTTGCCTTAAAGAGCTTTGTTTTGCCGGAGCGAATACCGGGCAGCGGCATGCTTAGATTTTCCTCAAATTTAATTAGCCGAGGAATTCGCGAGACGGCCGCCAAATTTTTTGTTCGCTAACCTCCTTGAATTTGGCTGACTTTCCGCTTGGCACCAACAAGAAGACATGATGATTGCAAAAGAGCTTTGCCTGATTGGCAATCAGAAATACGTCATTGCAAATCCGGAGCATGACAGGCTCCCGGTTATCATGCGGGCCGAATTGTTATAGTATCATACTTAGCCCACAGCTTAGCCCGCCTCTTATATCCGCTTGGCGTGATAATACTTTCAACCTAACGGCGCTTTACGCTCCGACAAAGCATAAAGCGGTGAGGCCAGCAGCGTGGTTATAATCGCCATCAGCACCAGAATGGCAAACAGCGGCGCCCCAATCACTCCACGCTGCAGCCCAATATTAATCACGATCAGCTCCATCAAACCGCGGGCATTCATCAAGGCACCAATCCCCAGCGCCGTCTGGTGCTTTTCCCCGGCCAATCGCGCCGCCGCATAACATGCCCCGCCTTTGGCCAAGATAGAAACCGCCAGCACGGCCAGTGCTGCCAGCAGCAGAGCGGGACTATCAACCACCTGCAACCGGGTATTCAGCCCTGAATAGGTAAAGAAAATCGGCAGCAGGAACACCACGGTAAACGGCTCAAGCCGCGCCAGAAGCAGGTCTTTGACCTGCCCGCGCGGCATGGCTGTTCCCAGCAGAAAACCGCCGAACACCGCATGGATACCGGCCGCATCCATCGCCCAAGCCGAAAGCAAAAACAGCACCAATGTTATAGCGATCAGCTGAAGATCACCCGCCTCAGAACCGTCGATCAGAGGTGCAAGCCGCGCCAACAATCGCGGGGCCAAGGTCAGCATCAGTGTGGCAAAAACCAGTCCGCCACCCAGCGCTTTTATCGCCGTGGCTGGGCCATCTCCCAGCGTTGAAAGGACCAGGGCAATCACCACCCAAGCCCCCGCATCCCCAATCGCTCCTGCCGATAGTGACAAAACGCCGAGCCGGGTTCCGCCCAACCCGCGTTCGTGGATAATCCGGGCCAACATGGGAAAGGCGGTAATGGCAATGGCGGCCCCAAGGAAAAGGGCAGCCTGTGTCTGGCTAACTTGCGGCAGAAACAGCCCGGGCATGGTCATCAGACAAGGGGTCAGCAAAACGGCTGCGGCAAATGGCGCAGCCATCCCGCCCAGCGAAACCGCCGCTGCGCTGCGTGCGCTCTGACGGAATTCCGCCCGGTCAAAAGTCAGGCCAACCAGAAACATATAGAGCCCGACACCAAATTGGGCGCAGACATAAAGCAGCTTGCGCGAATCCGCTGGGAACAGAAAATCCTCAAGCCCCGGCGCTAAGACACCCAATAGTGAAGGCCCCAGGATCACCCCGGCAATCATTTCCCCCACCACCTGCGGCTGCCCCAGCCAACGCTTCACAGCCCCGCCCACCAAACGGCAGACAATGATGATCAATGCCATCTGCAAGAAAAACGCGGCGGAGAGTTGGCCCGTGGTCATCCTATTTCCCTCTGCTTGAACTCTAAACGTCCCTACAAAAGGAGGCGCGAAGACCAGCTTGTCTATTAAATTTATGTCCGCAAAGTAAGCATGCTAAAAGGCATATGCAATCGATTGTTGTAAGGACCGCCAAGCTGTGACATGAAGTCTATCCAGTGCCGCTGAGAGCATTGGGGAGAATTGCATGCCCACCTATCGTCCGCGCTTGTCGCT
>JBEGLE010000181.1:0-10072 GCA_041183725.1 Pseudomonadota bacterium
CTGATGGCCAGCGTGGCCGAATTGGCCCCGCAACGGCAGGTTGTGGTGGTTGGTAGTGGGCGCGATCAATTAGAAGCCGCGCTGGGAAATCGGGCAACTATTGCGGTGCAGGATCCACAATTGGGTACTGGCCATGCCGTGCAGCAAGCTGAACAGGCTTTAGCCGATTTCGCCGGAGATGTGCTGATCCTTTATGGTGATGTGCCATTTGTCTCGGCGGCAACGATGCAGGCCATGTTATCACGACTGGCCGAACCCGATGCACCGGCGGTTGTTGTTCTGGGTTTTAAACCGGATGATGCCTTGCACTATGGCCGCGTTATCACAGAAGGCGATCGCATCGTAAAAATGGTTGAGTTCAAAGATGCTACGGCCGCAGAGAGGGCGTGTCAGCTTTGCAATTCTGGCCTGATGGCGGTGCGCGGTGCTGATCTTTTTGCCCTGCTAGCCCGCGTGGGCAATGATAATGCGCAGGGCGAATATTACCTGCCCGACATCGTTAATATCGCCCAAGCGGATGGCCGCACCTGCGCCGTGGTGATTACCGCTGATGCCCACGAAGTCTCTGGCATAAACAGCCGGGCCGAATTGGCCGAGGCCGAGGGGCATTGGCAAGCCCGCCGCCGGACACAAGCCATGGCCGATGGGGCAACCTTGATTGCCCCCGAAACGGTCTGGTTTTCATGGGATACCGTGCTTGGCCGCGATGTTTTGATTGAACCCAATGTGGTGTTTGGCCCCGGCGTACGCGTGGCGGATGGCGCGACGATCCGGGCATTTTGCCATATCGAGGGGGCAAGCTTGGCAACGGGGGTTGAGGTTGGCCCCTATGCGCGTCTGCGCCCCGGCACCGTGCTGGAGGAAAAGGCCAAGGTCGGCAATTTTGTCGAGATCAAGAAATCGGTCCTCGGGAAAGGCGCCAAGGCCAATCACCTGTCTTACATCGGCGATGCCGAAGTGGGGGCTGGGGCCAATATTGGTGCGGGTACGATCACCTGCAATTACGATGGCTATTTCAAATATAAGACCGTGATTGGTGAGCGCGCCTTTATTGGATCGAACAGTTCGCTGATTGCCCCGGTGCGAATCGGGGCTGATGCCATAGTTGCCGCAGGTAGCGCGGTTTCGCGTGATGTCGGGGAAGGTGAACTGCGGCTTGTTCGGGCCGAGCAACTGGTAAAAACCGGCTGGGCAGATCGTTTTCACGATGCGATGAAGCGCAAGAAAGCCGAGAAGAAACAGCCATAATGGCGCGAACCAATCTTGACCTGATATCTAATGATGATATCAATCTCAGATGCGTATTCTAGCCGATCTTCCTGATGCCGATATTGCTTGGCTGGATAACCACGCCGCCGAACAGGGCAAATCGCGCGCGGCGGTGATGCGTGAGGCTATTTCTGCCTATCGTTCGCAGCACCGCGATTGGCTTGAACAAGGCTTTGGCCTGTGGACCCGCTATGGTGCCGGCGCGGATGGCGCGACCTGCGAGGCTGATATGCGCAAGGATTGGGATGATGAAAGCGTCAAGGCTAGGCCATGACCGATACCTATTTCGATACGGCCATCGTGATTGATACCCTGTCTGGTCATCACCATGCCATGGCGGAAATGCGGCGTGTTGCGCGCCCGTGGATTAGCCGGGTCACCTGGCTTGAAGTGATGGCCGCCGCGCCAGAACCGGCGCGCGCAGAAACCGAGGCTTTTCTTGCCCATTTTGCAATTCGAGAAATTACCCCAGAAATCGCCCGCCGTGCAGCCAGTCTGCGCGTCAATCGACCAGAGCTTGGTTTGCCCGCGGCACTTGTCTTTGCCTCAGCGCAGGACCAAGGGGCGATCCTGGTAACACGCAACAGCAAGGATTTTCCGGCGACTATTCCGGGTATCCGCGTTCCCTATACCTGAGAGAAAAGGCGAGGCCCAACATGTGCGGCATTATCGGCATTGTAGGCAAACAGGATGTAGCAGACCGCTTGGTTGAAGGCCTGCGCCGCATGGAATATCGTGGCTATGATAGTGCGGGCATTTGTACTGTGCTCGACGGCCATTTGATACGCCGCCGGGCACCTGGCAAGCTTAACAATCTGGTTCAAGAACTCGCAGGGCATCCTGCCGCTGGTTCTACCGGCATAGCCCATACCCGCTGGGCCACCCATGGCGCGCCGACTGCGGCCAATGCGCACCCCCATGCCACGGATGAACTGGCGCTTGTCCACAACGGCATCATCGAGAATTTCCGTCAATTGCGTGCGGCTTTGACAGCGCGCGGTCGGCGCTTTGAAAGCGATACCGATACCGAAGTTGTCGCCCATCTTGTATCAGAACAGGTGGAAGCAGGCGCGACGCCGCAGCAAGCCGTTATGGCGGCTCTGCCACAACTGCGCGGGGCCTTTGCCTTGGCAATTGCTTTTCGTGGCCATCCCGACATGTTGATCGGCGCGCGCTTGGGATCCCCCTTGGTGGTGGGCTATGGTGATGGGGAAACCTATCTTGGCTCAGACGCTCTGGCTTTGGCCCCGCTGACCCAGAAGATTTCCTTTCTTGATGAAGGCGATTGGGTGATCATCACCCGCGAAGGGGCGCAAATTTTTGATGCTGATAACCAGCCGGTTGAACGCACCATTGTCAGCTCTGGCGCCTCTGCTGCGGCGATAGAGAAGGGCGCTTATCGCCACTATATGCAGAAAGAAATTTTTGAGCAGCCAACCGTGGTCGCGCAAACGTTGCGCAGCTACATCCGCCAAGTTGATCAATCCGTTGCCCTGCCGCAGTTTGATTTTGATCTGACTGGTATCAGCCGGGTAACCATCGTTGCCTGTGGCACCAGCTTCTATGCGGGTATGGTCGCCAAATATTGGTTTGAGCAGTTCGCCCGCTTGCCGGTTGATATCGATGTGGCCAGCGAATTTCGGTATCGTAATCCAGTGCTGGAACCGGGCGGCTTGGCTTTGTTTATCTCGCAAAGTGGGGAAACCGCCGATACTTTAGCCGCTCTGCGCCATTGTAAGGCCGCCGGGCAAACAATCGCCGTGGTGGTGAACGTGCCCACCAGTTCGATGGCGCGCGAGGCTGATCTGTTGCTGCCCAGCCATGCCGGGCCCGAAATTGGCGTGGCCTCAACCAAGGCCTTTACCTGCCAATTGGCCGTACTGGCTGCCTTGGCGGCACATCTGGCGGTTAAGCGCGGTAAAATGAGCCGGGAAGAAGAATGCGACCTGGTCGCCCAATTGCTCGAAGTTCCGGCCTGCCTCAATGCCGCTTTGGCCCATGATGATGAAATCGCAGCCATGGCCCATCTGATCGCCCCGGCGCGCGATGTGCTTTATCTGGGGCGTGGGCAAGACTATCCTCTGGCTCTTGAAGGCGCATTAAAGCTTAAGGAAATCAGCTACATCCATGCCGAAGGTTATGCGGCAGGTGAGATGAAGCACGGTCCGATTGCCCTGATTGATGAAACCGTGCCGGTTATTGTTCTGGCCCCATCCGGACCGCTGTTTGAAAAGACCGTCAGCAATATGCAGGAAGTGCGGGCGCGCGGGGGCAAGATCGTGCTGATATCGGATCGGGCGGGCTTAGATGAAGCGGGCGAAGGCTGCCTTGCGACAATCGAGATGCCTTCAGTCCATCCGCTGATTTCCCCGATGGTCTATGCCATTCCTGTGCAATTGTTGGCGTATCACGTCGCCTGCGCCAAGGGCACAGACGTAGATCAGCCGCGTAATTTGGCGAAATCAGTAACGGTTGAGTAAATTCAGGCGCAAGGTTGGCGGTCTAATCAGGCGCCAACCAAGCCTTTGATCGCGCTTTCAAACAAGGCACGGCCATCGGTGTTGCCGTGGGCCGCTTCAATCACCCGCTCGGGATGTGGCATCATGCCCAACACGTTGCCCGTTTCATTCAATACGCCCGCAATTGCGCGGGCTGATCCGTTTACGGCTTCGGCATAGCGGAAAGCGACGCGGCCTTCGCCTTCCAGGCGATCAAGCGTGGCCTCATCGGCAAAGTAATTGCCATCGTGG
The DNA here is from genome assembly GCA_041183725.1 of Pseudomonadota bacterium. GTDB lineage: Bacteria > Pseudomonadota > Alphaproteobacteria > Sphingomonadales > Sphingomonadaceae > Novosphingobium. The sequence goes on from JBEGLE010000181.1 coordinate 4,020, forward strand.
TGCGCCACCGGAATGGTGATTGCCTGGCCCGCGGCATAGCCGGCGGTAAACAACGATTGGTTGTTTTCTACCGTGAGGGTCACATCGCGGCAGACAAAGCGGATGCCGGCATTGCGCATCAAAGCGCCGGGCAGCAAACCCGCTTCGGTCAGAACCTGAAAGCCGTTGCACACACCCAGAACCGGAACACCGCGCGCGGCAGCGGCGATGACGGATTGCATCACAGGGCTGCGGGCTGCCATTGCGCCAGAGCGTAGATAATCACCGTAAGAAAAACCGCCGGGCAGGGCGATGAAATCAAGGTTTTCAGGCAGATCGGCATCGCCGTGCCACACCCGAAACGGGGCATTACCGGAAACTTTCTCCAACGCATCAGCCATGTCCCGATCGCAATTCGAACCGGGGAAGGTGATGACGGCGGAGCGAAACGCGGTCATGCCGCAACCCTTTCAATGCGATAGTTTTCGATCACCATATTGGCGAGCAATTTGCGGCACATTTCATCCAGCGCCGCATCGGTTACGCTGTCATCGACTTCCAATTCGATCAAACGACCAGCGCGGACATCGGAGACGCCTGAAAAACCCAAGCCTTCCAGCGAATGTTGGATTGCGCGTCCCTGGGGATCAAGCACGCCATTCTTAAGGCTGACGGATACGCGGACCTTCATGGCGGGGCCTTTCGCAGTAATAAGAGAACACCTGCGCGCCGTTACTGCCATGCGCCTCACGCTGCAAGGATTGCGTGCCAATAATCCGCAGGATTGGCTATGTCCGCTTACCATGCAACAGGCTATGTATGCGGCGTGTTTACGGCTTTGTCTAAAGCGAATATGCCTGCCTTGATCGGCAAAGGGATGATCAAACCATGAAATCGTTACCCCGGCCGCTGCTTATGGCCATTGTTGTTTTGGTCATCCTCGCTCTGTCTTGGCTGGTTTTTCGCCCAAAGGCTGATGATGATTGGCTTGGCTATGTTGAGGGCGAAACGCTTCACATAGCCGCTCCGGTATCTGGACGCCTGCTGCTGCGCCCGGTTGATCGGGGAACAGATGTCAAAGTGGGAACATTGCTCTTTTCGCTCGATCCCGAATCGGTTGATGCCAGTGTCAACCAAGCCGAGGCACAGCTTGCAGCGAGTTCGGCACAGGCCAATGATTTGGGCGCGGCCAAGCAACGTCAGGCAGAACTTGATATCTCGCGCGCCAATCTTGCAGCCGCTCAGGCGCAAGTGGCCAAAGCCAGCAATGACTTCAACCGTATAGCGGCCCTGTCGGACAAAGGCTTTGCCTCTCGCACCCAACTCGATGCCGCCCGCGCGGCGCGGGATGGGGCTGTCGCTGCGCTATCGCAGGCACGGGCGCAAATTCGTTCGGGTGAACTGACCGCGGGCCGTGAAGGGCAAATCGCTGCGGCGCAGGCGGGGGTTAGTGGATCACAGGCTGCTCTGCGCGGGCAGCGCAAGCTCCGCAGTGAAATTGCCCCGCAATCGCCCGCTGATGGCCTGATTGAACAAACCTATTACAACCCCGGCGAATGGGTTCCGGCTAATTCCCCCGTCGTTGCCGTTTTGCCGCATGATAAACGGAAGCTGCGTTTCTTTGTGCCAGAGAACAAGATTGCCACTATCAAGGTTGGCCAAACTATTCGCTTTACCTGCGATGGCTGCGGCGATGCGGCACGTCAGGCAAAGATCAGCTTTATTGCGCCGCGCAGCGAATATACCCCGCCGGTTATCTATTCAGAGCGGGCACGGGCCAAACTGGTGTTCATGGTAGAGGCATTGCTCTTGCCATCGGACAAGCCTTTGCCATTGGGTCTGCCGGTTGAAGTTATACCGCAATGAGCGAAACCCCAGCCATCGCGGTGACGGGTCTGACCAAGCGCTTTTCAGGGCGCACCGTTGTGGATCATGTGAACCTTACGGTTAATCCTGGGCGCATTTGTGGTTTTTTGGGGCCAAATGGTTCGGGAAAAACCACCACGCTGCGGATGATCTGCGGCTTGATTATTCCTGATGCGGGTGAGGGGCAGGTTCTGGGGCTTGATTTGCGCACCCGGCGCAGCGCGATCAAGGCGCAGATTGGCTATATGACCCAGAAATTCGGGCTTTTTGGCGATCTTTCGATCCGCGAAAACCTGCAATTTATTGGGCGGGTCTATGGCATCGATAATTTGGAACCCCGGGTCGAAGCCTCGCTAGAGCGGCTAGGCTTGGCATCACGGGCCGACCAGATGGCGGGCAAGCTATCTGGCGGATGGAAACAGCGCTTGGCCTTGGCGGCGGCCGTGCTGCATGAGCCAAAGATCCTGCTGCTGGATGAGCCCACCGCCGGTGTTGATCCGCAAGCACGGCGCGAATTTTGGGACCAGATCCACAGCCTAGCGCGCGATGGCATGACGGTGCTGGTGTCCACCCATTACATGGATGAAGCCGAGCGCTGCCACGAGATCGCTTATATTGCCTATGGCGTGATGCTGGCGCGTGGCACCACGTCTGAAGTAATCGCCGCATCTGGCCTTTACGCCTTACAGGGCGAAGGGCCGGGGGCTGATCGTTTGGCGGCTGAGATTGAAGGCCGTCCCGGCGTGGCCATGGCCGCACCCTTTGGCACGAGCTTGCATGTTTGCGGTCCTGATATAGCCGCCCTGCGCGCAGCCGTTGCCCCCTGGCAAGACCGCATTCGCTGGACCGAAGCTGCCCCTAGTCTGGAAGATGTGTTCATCAACCTGATGCGCGAAGCTCCGGACAACAGCGTGGTGCAAGCATGAACAAAAAGTTTGCATCCCGCTGGGCGCGCATTGGCGCAATGATTTTTAAAGAGGTTCGGCAAGCTTCACGCGATCCGGGGACCATGGCGATGATGTTCGCCATGCCAATCATGCAATTGCTTCTGTTTGGCTTTGCTATCAACACCGATCCGCGTCATCTGCCTTTGGCGATAGAGGCCAATGCCAATTCCGCCTTTACCCGATCCATTGCCGGAGCGCTAAACAACACGAGCTATTTCGAAGTCCGCCGCATTGTGACCGAACCGGGCGAGGGCGATCGTCTGGTCGTCAGTGGCGCAGTTCAGTTTCTTGTCACCATTCCGCCAGACTTTGATCGTGATCTGGTTCGCGGGCAGCATCCGCAGTTGTTGGTGACCGCAGATGCCACCGATCCTTCTGTTACCGGCCCAGCGATTAACGCGATAAATGAAGCTGTAGCCGGGGCGATCCAGCGCGATCTGATTGGTCCCTTGGCCCCTCTAGCCCAGCGCCCAGCGCCGGTTAATCTGGTGGTGCAGCGCAATTATAATCCTGAAGGTATCACCAGCCACAGCACCGTGCCGGGCTTGCTGGCCGTGGTCTTGCTGATGACCATGGTCATGCAAACCGCCATGTCGGTAACGCGTGAAGTTGAAGGCGGCACTATGGAAAACCTGCTGGCCACGCCGCTGCGCCCGGTTGAGGTAATGATCGGCAAGATCGTACCCAACTTGGTGATCGGTGCTGTGCAAACCTGCGTTGTTTTGAGCTTTGCCGTTTTTGTGTTCAAGGTGCCCTTTGTCGGCCCGCTGTGGCTGATGATATGGGCAACCGTGCTTTATATCGCGGTCAATCTGGCGATTGGTTTTACCTTTTCCACTTTCGCCAAAAACCAGATTCAAGCCATGCAGATGAGCTTTTTTTATATGTTGCCCAATATCCTGCTGTCAGGCTTTGCCTTTCCGTTCCGCGGGATGCCCGATTGGGCGCAAGTTGTGGCCAATTTCCTGCCATCGACCCACTATATCAAGCTGGTGCGCGGGATCATGCTGAAAGGCTGGAACCTGCAATTGGCCCTGCCGCAATGCGCCATTCTGGTGGTGATGATTGGCGTAGTCACCACGATCGCGGTGCGGCGCTATCAGGATACGATCGCCTGATAGGCATAGTATATTGGCAGGGCACAAACTGCGCCCTGCCATAGTGCTTGGTTACTTGCCGCGCAGCTTGCGGTGCTTGCTCAGATCCAGCACTTCGCTTGGTCCGTCGTCATCCTGCAACAGGCCAAGACGGCGGGCGACTTCTTGATAGGCTTCCTGTTCACCGCCCAGATCGCGACGGAAACGATCCTTATCCAGCTTTTCGCCGGTCACCATATCCCACAGACGGCAGCCATCGGGGCTGATCTCGTCAGCCAGAATGACGCGGCTGTAATCGCCATCATAGATGCGGCCAAATTCCAGCTTAAAATCGACCAGACGAATGCCAATCGCAGCAAACATCCCGCACAGGAAATCGTTTACCCGGATCGCCATCGAGGAAATATCCTGCATTTCCTCATTCGTGGCCCAGCCAAAGCAGGCAATATGCTCTTCCGCAATCAAGGGATCATTCAGGGCATCGTCTTTGTAATAATATTCGATCAGGGTGTGGGGCAGGGGTTCGCCTTCGGGAATACCCAGCCGCTGGCTGATTGATCCCGCGGCCACATTGCGCACCACCACTTCGATAGGGATGATTTCGACCTGCCGCACCAGTTGTTCGCGCATATTCAGGCGGCGGATGAAATGGGTTGGGATGCCAATGTGGCTCAGGCGGGTGAAGACATATTCGCTAATGCGATTGTTGATCACGCCCTTGCCTTGGATCGTGCCACGCTTTTGAGCGTTGAACGCTGTGGCATCATCTTTGAAGTACTGGATCAGCGTGCCCGGTTCAGGGCCTTCATACAGAATCTTGGCCTTGCCTTCGTATATCTGGCGCCGACGGGACATGATCATTCCTTGAAAACCAGAGGCCGCAGCCTCGAAAAAACCATGCCCCGGCGAAGGCAAAGTCATAAGACCGTGCTGCCGGGGCTTGGTTTCGCCTTAATCGCGCAGCCAGCGAAATGCAACGTCGTAGCCCGTCTGTCCACCGGTGGGGAAGGATAGAATTGGGGTAATCACCATAGCGTGCAGGAGGCGCGCTATGGTGATTTGATGTCTGGTCAGGCTTCGAGCATGGCCGCTGCCGCAAGATTAGTCAGCATGCCTTCTAGATGCTCTTCAACCACGACCTTTAACTTGGCAGGATCGGTGATCTCTGCCCCATCCTTGGCGTAGGTGATCTTCCCTGCTTTGGCTTCCTTAATCAGCTTGGTGATGATAGCTTTGCGGCTGGTTTCACCATCCAGCATCGGCAGGGCAATGCGCGCCGCCGGATCGATGCTCAGCGGTTCGTGGCGCAGATTGGTGGTGGTGGCCGCCCCAGCTTCAACATCGCTGCGCACCAAAGCGCTGGCCAATGGCTTTTCAGAGGCGCTGTTCAGGCACACATCGGCTTCGCTGGCCACTTGCACCATGCCGGTGATCACCATGCGATAAAGCGCCTCGCTCAGCGCCGCGCGGGTTTCACCCTGTGCCGTGCCTAGCAAGTCATCATGCGCGCTCGATCCCGGCATAGCCAGAACCATGGCATCAAGCATGGCGCCCACTTCGGCATTGCCAGAGTTAATGCTGCGCCCATTGGGCAGGCACAGACTTGTTTTATCGCCATCGCGCTCAACCTTTGCGCCATTGGGCAAGACAAAGTGCAAACCAGCAAGCGAATCGGCGGTTAAGGCGCGATTGATGGACGCCATCCGTTCGCGCGATACGAGCAAGGTCTGACGGAAGGTGCGGCCGGTCAACCAATCGAGCATTTGCTCAGATGCTACCAGATCATTGCCACCACGCGCCCGAATACCCTCGGCCACCTTGGCCTCATAATTATCCAGTATCATCGCCTGCAATTCACACTCAGCCAAGAAACCCAAGCCATATTGGTTGGCAGACGCCGCGAACTGACTGACCATTACCGGATTGTTGCATTCTTCCAGAAAATCATGGGCGATATAATCATCTGGTAGGTTCGGGAAACGCTTGGCCCAAGCGCGCAAGGTCTCACCATAGGGGCCGGTATCTGGCGTGGTTTCCGCCAGAAATTCCAGAAGCTTGCGCGCATTGGCAACGCGCGCCAGCATATCCACGCCTTCTGGCAGGGCCGCCATAAAGGCATCGCGCATGGGCTGAAGCATCCGCCATCCTGGCAGCACATTATAAC
>JBEGLE010000182.1:0-10780 GCA_041183725.1 Pseudomonadota bacterium
ACCATGGCATCGGCGCCCGCCGCGGCGAACAGGTCTTGTCGCTGATCCAGTGTGGTCAGGCGAAAGGGTTCGGCATCGGGCTTGAAATGGCGAATCGGGTGCGGATCAAAAGTGGCGACCAAACAGGGACGCCCCTCGGCCGCCGCCCAGCGCAAAGCCTCGCCAACAACGGCCTGATGGCCTTGGTGAAAGCCATCGAAATTGCCCAAGGCAATCACGCCGCCACGCAGCGCATCGGGGATGGGTTCGCGGTTGGTCAGGCGGATCATCGTGCGGCGCCTATAGGGACCGGCGCAGGGTAACGAAAGCATAGGCTGGCCTGCCATCAACGGCGGCATGTTCTTCGCGGGCTACTTCGCGCCATTCCGCACCAAGCGGCGGCATGGCCGTATCGCCCTGATAGGCTTGGTGAATAAGCGTCAGTTCGATTGATTCTGCCAGCGGCAGGAATAGGGCATAAATTTCTGCCCCGCCCACCACGGCCACCGGGCCATCACCGGCCAAAGCCAAGGCCTCGGTGACGCTATGGGCCACTTCTGCGCCGTGTGCCGACCACGCCCGATCGCGGGTTAAGACGATGTGCCGCCGACCGGGCAGCGGCGCGGGGAAACTGTCAAAGGTCTTGCGCCCCATGATCATCGGCTTGCCCATGGTTAGTGCTTTGAAGTGCTTAAGATCGGCGGGCAGGTGCCAGGGCATGCCGCCATCGCGCCCAATCACCCCGTTTTCCGCCCGGGCATAGATCAGGAAAACTTCTGCGGCCATTACAGACTGAGCCGGGTCACGTGGCCCATCTTGCGTCCCGGTCGGGCGGCGGCCTTGCCATAAAGATGCAGGTGATTGGCAGGATCGGATAGCAGCTTTGCCCAATCATGGGCATCATCACCGATTAGGTTCTTCATCTCAACCGCCTTGGCGGCCAGACCGGTATCGCCCAGCGGCAGCCCGCAGATGGCGCGGACATGGTTTTCGAACTGGCTGGTGATCGCCCCTTCGATGGTCCAGTGACCCGAATTGTGAACCCGCGGGGCCATTTCGTTGAACACTGGCCCTGATTCAGTTGCGAAGAATTCAAGCGTGAGCACGCCGACATAGTCCAGCGCTTCGGCAATTTTTGCCGCCAGTGCGCGGGCCTCTGCCACTTCGCCTTGCACCAGATCGGAACCCGGCACGCGGGATACCGCCAGAATGCCGCCATCGTGTTCATTTTCTGGGGTGTCCCAAAACCGGATGTCACCATCAGCGGCGCGGCACAGCAGGACCGAAAACTCGGCGCGGAAGGTGACAAAGCCTTCGTAGATCAGCGGCACGGCGGGCAGGTCGAGCCCATCGGCATCGGCGGGCGTCATTATCCGCCATTGGCCCTTGCCATCATAACCATCACGCCGGGTTTTGAGGATGCCGGGGGTGCCGATTGCGGCAATGGCCGCAGCCAGATCGGCGGCGGAGTTTACCGCGGCATAGGGTGCGGGGCGGCCGCCAAGGCTTTCGGCAAAGCGCTTTTCCAGCAGCCGGTCTTGCGCGGTTTCCAGCGCCCGCGGGTGGGCGAGCAGCGACACAGTACCCAAGGCGGCCAGCGGGGCCACGGGCACGTTTTCAAATTCGTACGTGATCACCGCACAGTCAGCGGCAAAGCGGGCCAAGGCGGCGGCATCGTCCCAAGCGGCGCAGGTAAAGCCGCCACAGACTTCGGCGGCGATCGAATCGGCCTCTGGCGCATAGACATGGCAGCGATAGCCCAGCTGCGCCGCAGCCATGGCGATCATGCGGCCAAGCTGGCCGCCCCCCAAAATGCCGATGGTCTCGCCCGGCGGGATCATCTGGCCATCATCCTGTTATGCCGGCCGATCAGCCACGCCTGCGCTTTGCGCTTCGCGGAAGGCTTTGAGACGCATGGTCAGGGCGGGATCGTTGGTTGCCAGTATAGCCGCGGCGAGCAGGCCCGCATTGGTGGCCCCGGCCTCGCCAATCGCCAAAGTGCCAACCGGAATGCCGGCTGGCATCTGGACAATCGACAGCAGGCTGTCTTGGCCAGACAGCGCGCGCGATTGCACGGGAACGCCCAGAACCGGCAGATGGGTCATGCTTGCGACCATGCCCGGCAAGTGCGCCGCTCCGCCCGCGCCGGCGATGATGATCTTGAACCCTTCGGCCTCTGCGCCTTTGGCAAAGGCCACCAGCCGATCAGGGGTGCGGTGGGCAGAGACGATCCGCACATCATGGGCCACGCCCAATTTATCCAGAGCATCGGCCGCGCACTTCATCGTTGCCCAGTCAGATTGGCTTCCCATAACGATGGCAACGGGTGCAGACATGGTCAACGCTCCGACAAGTAATACCGCTCAATGGCGGCAAGCTGATCATCCAGCTCATAGACAATCGGCTGACCGGTTGGGATTTCAAGCCCGGTAATTTCTTCGTCCGAAATGCCTGACAAATGCTTAACCAAAGCGCGCAGCGAATTGCCATGGGCGGCAACCAGCACGGTTTCCCCAGCCGCCAGCGCCGGGGTGATAGCTGCTTCGTAATAGGGCAAGACGCGGGCGATCGTGTCTTTCAGACTTTCGGTCGCGGGGATGGCGATCCCGGCATAGCGCGGGTCTTGCGCCAGATCGAAGGTGCTGCCGGCCTCAAGCACGGGCGGCGGCGTATCAAAGCTGCGGCGCCAGATTTTCACCTGATCATCGCCATGTTTGGCGGCGGTTTCCGCCTTATCGAGGCCGGTCAGCCCGCCATAGTGGCGTTCGTTCAGCCGCCAATCCTTGGTTTCGGGGATCCATAGCCGTCCGGCGGCTTCCAGCGCAAAGTGCAGGGTGCGGATCGCGCGGGTTTGCAGGCTGGTGAAGGCCACGGTGGGCAGCATGCCCTTGGCCGCCAGCAAGGTGCCAGCGGCGCGGGCCTCGGCCTCGCCCTTTTCGGTCAGGTCCACGTCCCACCAGCCGGTGAAGCGGTTTTCCAGGTTCCACTGGCTCTGGCCATGACGAACTAGAATGAGGCGCGGCACTGCAGAATTCTCCCGTTGCTTGGCGGAAGCGCCGCCCCTAGCGGCTGGGGGGCGCTTTGGGAAGGGGTACTGGCGCGGCTTCGGGCGAACTATCTTGGCTGCGGGCTTGGCTTTTGCGGCGGCGCAGGTTTTCGCGCAGCTTGGCGGCAAGGCGGTCTTCGCGGGAGGATGGGGGGTTGCTGGTGTTCATGCTGGTCTTGCTCTTGCTGCCAATTTCATCTGACCTCAAGCCCCGCCTTGACATTCGCCGCTGTGGCGGACAATAGCCCGCGCCTGCCCGACAGAGTCCGGCTTATGGTAATGCTGCTGTAGCTCAGTGGTAGAGCGCACCCTTGGTAAGGGTGAGGTCGGGAGTTCAATCCTCCCCAGCAGCACCATTTCCCATATCCCTTAGAAACAGCGATAGTCAGGCCTTCAGGCTCGCCCATTCGGGATGCTTGTCAAAGGCAGCGGCAACATAGCTGCACACGGGACGAATCCGGAAACCTTGGGCCTTTGCATCTGCGATCAGTGCATCAACCAAATGTCCGGCTATGCCCAGCCCGCGCAGTTCGGGCGGCACAACGGTGTGTTCGGCAGCGCGGATCGCACCGGTCTGCACCCAGGACAGATAGCCGGTTTCCGCGTGACCCGGGGCATGGGCGCGATATTCTCCGGCCTGTTCGTTACCATGGCGGGTGATAGTCACGTTTTCCAAAGCAGCTCTCCTTGACCACGCCGGGGTGATCGGCGATTCGTATGTGGTGATGCAATTTCTTTCTGACAATGCCGCGCGGGTCCATCCGGCGTTATGGGCCGCGATGCAGGCTGCCGATGCGCCGGATTCCCCCTATGATGGTGATGCACTCAGCCAGCGGCTGGACGCGGCCTTTGCCGATTTGTTTGGCCGCCCCTGTGCGGTCCTGTGGGCCGCGACCGGTACGGCGGCGAATTGTTTGGCGCTTAGCGCCATGGTGCCGCCGCATGGCGGGGTGGTGTGCCACCGCGAAGCCCATATCGAAGTGGATGAAGCGGGCGCGCCCGGCTTTTTCCTGCATGGGGCCAAGCTGATCCTGGCAGAGGGGCCAAGCGCGAAGCTGACGCCCCAGACGATTGCCGCTGTGATCGATCCGATTCGCCCCGATGTGCATCAGGTGCAGCCGCACGCGGTTTCGATCACCCAGGCCAGCGAATATGGCTGCGTTTATCAGCCCGATGCCGTGGCCGCCATTGGTGGCTTGGCCCATAGCCGCGGTTTGAAACTGCACATGGATGGCGCGCGCTTTGCCAATGCCGTGGCCTTTATGGGCTGCTCGGCAGATGAAGCCTGCGGCCGCGGTGCGGTTGATGCGCTTAGCTTTGGCTTTGTGAAAAATGGCGGCATGGGGGCAGAAGCAATCGTCTTCTTCGACACCGGCTTGGCTGATGTGGTGCGCTATCGCCGCAAGCGGGCGGGGCATTTGCAATCCAAGGGTCGCTATTTGGCGGCGCAACTTCTCGCCATGCTGCAGAACGATTTGTGGCTGGCCAATGCCCGCGCGGCCAATGCCGCGGCGCAGGAAGTGGCCTCTGCCTGTGGCGATCGCCTGCTTCATCCGGTTGAGGCAAACGAATTGTTTGTGCGCATGTCAGCCGCAGAACGCGCCGCGCTGCGCGATCAGGGCTTTGCCTTTTACGATTGGGGGCAGGATGCCGCCCGACTGGTGACCGCGTGGGATTGCGATCCCGCCCATGCCACGGCTTTGGCCCGCGCGATTGCTGCGCTGTGAGCGACACCGCCCCGCCATCGCTGCTGCGCCCGCATATTCTGCTACCCTTTATGCTGGTCGCGCTAATCTGGGGATCGACTTGGTGGGTGATCACCACCCAGATCGCCACGGTGCCTCCGGCTTGGTCAGTCACCTTCCGTTTTGCCTTGGCCACTCCGGCTATGGCGCTGCTGGCCTTGGCTACCCGCAAGTCGTTGGGGCTGGGGGGCAAGGCGCATATTTTGGCCATAGTGCTGGGGCTGACCCAGTTCTGCGGCAATTATATGTTCGTTTATGAGGCGGAACGGCATCTGACATCCGGCATTGTTGCCCTGTTGATCGGCCTCTTGCTGGTGCCCAATGCCCTGCTGGGGTGGTGGCTGCTGGGCCAGCGGATTACCGGCCAGTTTGTGACAGGCAGCGCCATTGCCATCGTGGGGATCACACTCTTGCTGGTCAACGAAGCCCGCACAGCTCCGCTGGGCGGTGATGTTTGGCTGGGGGTTGCCCTGGCCTTTGGCGGTATGCTCTCGGCGGCGATTGCCAATGTGGTGCAAGCCAATGAAACCGGGCGCACCGTGCCGATGGCCAGTCTTTTGGCGTGGGCGATGGCCTATGGCACGCTGATCGATGCCGGGTTTGCTTGGATTATGGCGGGACCGATGCCATCCTTGCCCCATGATCCCGGCTTTTGGCTTGGCACGGGCTATCTGGCGCTTGTCGGATCGGTGGTAACCTTTCCGCTCTATTTCAAACTGGTCCGCGATATTGGTGCGGGGCGGGCGGCCTATAATGGCATCGTGACCGTGGTTCTCGCCATGCTGCTATCGACCGTACTGGAACACTATCACTGGACGCCGCTGGCCGTGGCGGGATCAGTGCTGGCGCTGTTGGGGCTGCTGGTGGCGATGAGAGCGCGCAGCCCGGCATAGAAATCAGCATAGCGCGGCCGCCAGCCTAGCACCCGCTTGGCCTTGCCATTGGCGACGCGGCGGTTCTCGGCATAAAAGGCCAGCGCCATGGGCGATAGGCCCGCCTGATCCAGCGGCAGCAGTGGCGGCGGGGCCAGCCCCAGCAGGCGGCAGGCTTCTTCGATCACCGCGTTCTGGTTGCAGGGCAGATCATCCGCCAAATTATAGGCCCCGCTGGGGGCTGTCAGCGCGGCGAGTACGCCGCTGACAATATCATCGACATGAACCCGGCTGAACACCTGATTGTCCAGAGCGATGCGGTGCGCCTTGCCCGCGATAACCCGATCGAGCGCAGAGCGGCCCGGACCATAGATTCCCGGTAAGCGAAACACCCGTGCGCCCAGATCAAGCCACGCGGCATCGCATTCAGCCCGCGCGGTGCGGCGGCCTCTGCCGATAGGTGCGGTTTCGTCCACCCAAGCGCCAGCAGTATCGCCATAGACCCCAGTGGAGGACAGATAGCCGAGCCACTTGCCCGCCAGCGCCGAACCGTAATGTTCCAACACCGGGTCGCTACCCTCACCGCCCGGCGGGACTGATGAGAGGACATGGCTGGCATCGGCCAAGGCCAGGCGCACGTTGCTGCTATCATCAAATGACAGAGTGCCATTGCGCCCGGTAGACACCACATCCCACCCACGCGCCTGCAACTGCGCAGCCAAGCGCGCGGCGGTGTAACCAAGACCAAAGATGACCATACGGGGCATAGCCTGTTCCTTGGCCGGGGTGGGACGCGAAGTCGAGCGGTTTGGTTGAGGTTTGGCACTGGGGTGCCCTTTCCCCGCAGTTGACTAAAGCCGGTTATGTATTGCCCGCGGATAATCTTACGGGCATCAGGATCGTGAATGGCATCGAATCCGGTGCGTTGGATTTTAGGGGATCATCAGCTGCACTGTGCGGTGGGGTTGTGGGAAGAGGACGGATTGATGAGCGGTTTTGACGAGACCTTTGATTTTGTGGTGGTCGGTAGCGGCGGCGGTTCGATGTGCGCGGCATTGGTGGTCTGTTCGGCAGGAAAGTCAGCCGTGGTTTTGGAAAAAACCGGGCTGATCGGTGGCACAACGTGCAAGTCTGGCGGGGTCATGTGGATTCCCAACAATCCCTTCATGGCCAAAGCGGGCGTGCCCGATAGCCTGGAGGCAGCCAGCACCTATCTTGATCATGTGGTGGGCGATCACAATGATGCCCCGGGTGCCTCCAAGCTGCGGCGCCAGACCTATCTGCAGGAGGGGCCGCGCATGTTGGACTTCCTGATGGGCAAAGGCCTGAAGTTTTCTCGCATCAGCAACTGGCCAGACTATTACGATGAAGCCCCCGGCAGCTCGATCCCCGGGCGCACCGTGGTGGCCGATCTGTTCAATGCCAACGAATTGGGCGATGCGGCAAAATTGCTGCGCCCTAACTTTTTGAATATGCCGGTGTCTTTGGAAGACGCGTTGCAATTGCCGCATGTTAAAAAATCATGGGCCGCCAAAAAGGCGCTGGTGCGAATGGGTATTCGCATCGTTATCTCAAAGCTGACCGGCAAACGCTACGTCACCGCTGGGGCGGCCTTACAGGGCCGGATGATGCAAGCCTCGATGAAGGCCGGGGCCGATCTGCGGGTGAACAGCCCGGTCAAGGAATTGATCGTTGAAAACGGTGCCGTGGTTGGCGTTGTCATCGAAAAGGACGGCAAACCTTGGCGCATCGCAGCGCGACTTGGTGTCTTGGTGAATGCAGGCGGCTTTGCGCTCAATCAGCAGATGCGCGACACCTATATGCCCGGAAGCTCGATCCAGCACAGTTCGGTGACTGAGGGCGACACGGGCGAAATGATTCAGGAAATGATACGCCACGGCGCCGCCATTGCTCAAATGGATTCCTTTGTCGGTAGCCCGCTGGCCTTACCGCCCGGCGCAGAGCATTGGCCGATGAAGCCAGGTGTTCAGGGTGTTACCGCCGCACCACACGCGATTATGGTCGATCAAACCGGTGTTCGCTATATGAATGAAGGCGGCTCATACACGGAATATTGCCAGCGGATGCTGGAGCATAATCGTGAAAAGCCAGCCATCCCCAGCTATGCCATTTTTGATAACCGGGTGATGCAAAATGTGATGATCGCCGGCACTCTGCCGGGATCGAAAAAGCCTGCGGAATGGACTGAAAAGGGCTTTCTTCACACCGCCGATACGATCGAAGGCTTGGCGACTTCGCTGGGTATCGATCCTGGCACACTGCGTGGCACGGTGGATCGCTTTAATGGCTTTGTCGCCCAAAATGATGACGCCGATTTTCACCGTGGTGCGCGCGCCTATGACCGGTGGTTGGGTGATCCCTTCCACACCCCCAACCAAACACTGGGCGAAATCAGTGAAGGCCCCTTCCATGCCGTGCCAGTGATACCAGGCGATGTCAGCACCTTGGGTGGGGTGGTCTGCGACGAAAAGGCCCGCGTGCTCCGTGAGGATGGCACCCCGATCAAGGGGCTTTATGCCACTGGCGTTTCCGCCGCATCGGTTATGGGGCGCACCAGCCCTGGTTCGGGCGTCAACATCGGTCCCAGCTTCGTCTGGGGCTATTTGGCCGCGCAGGATGCCGTTCAGGGGGGCGTGATAGGCCTGGCTTGTTATCACGCGTTTGATGCGCGGCATGGGGTAACCGTTCAAACCGCACAGATGCCCCCAAAAGGGTGTCTGTGCCGTCTCGACTTATCCTGGCGCCAGCGGGTATGACTGGCCTATGCATAGTAACACCCCCGCCGCCTCGCCCCCCCCGGTTATTCGCCGCGAGGACTATACGCCGCCAGCTTGGCTGGTGCCTGAAGTGTCACTCGATTTTGCGCTGGGCAGCGATGCCACCCATGTAACCAGCCAGCTGACGGTGCGGCGCAATGGGGCGGCGCAAGCGATCCGCCTGAACGGGGATGGCCTGACCGCGCTGGCGGTAAGCGTCGATGGCCTGCCCAGCAATGCCTGGCGCATGCAGGGCGATGATCTGGTGATCGATCTCAGCGGCGATGCGCACACCATCACGGTGGAAACGGTGATCAACCCGGCGGCCAATTCGCAGCTCATGGGGCTCTATGCCTCTGGCGGTATGCTCTGCACCCAGTGTGAAGCCGAGGGCTTTCGCCGGATCACCTTTTTCCCCGATCGACCCGATGTGCTGTCGGTCTATCGCGTGCGGATGCGCGGCGATAAGGCCCAGTTCCCGGTGCTGCTGTCTAACGGCAACTGTGTGGCGCAGGGTGATGACGAGGGCGGCCTTCATTGGGCGGAGTGGCACGATCCGTGGCCCAAGCCGTGCTATTTGTTTGCCTTGGTCGCTGGTGATCTGGTCGCCACCCGTGATCGCTTTACCACCATGAGCGGCCGCAGGGTGGATCTGGCGATCTGGGTGCGCGCCGGCGATGAGGGGCGCACCGGCCATGCTATGCGCTCGCTTATCGCTTCGATGCGCTGGGACGAGCAAGTCTTTGGCCGCGAATATGATCTGGACCTGTTCAATATCGTTGCCGTGGCCGATTTCAACATGGGGGCGATGGAGAACAAAGGGCTGAACGTGTTTAACACGCGCTATGTCCTTGCCGATCCCGAAACCGCCACTGATGCGGATTATGATGGCGTTGAGGCGGTGATCGGCCACGAATATTTTCACAATTGGTCGGGCAATCGCATCACCTGCCGCGATTGGTTCCAGCTGAGCCTGAAGGAAGGCTTCACCGTGCTGCGCGATCAATTGTTCAGCGCCGATATGGGTTCAGAACCGGTCAAGCGGATCGAAGATGTGCGGGTGCTGCGCGGCGCCCAATTCCCCGAAGATTCCGGCCCGCTGGCCCATGCAATCCGGCCCGATGCCTATCAAGAAATCTCGAACTTCTATACCGCCACGGTCTATAACAAAGGTGCCGAGGTGATCCGTATGATGCGGACCATGGCTGGGCCAGAGCGGTTCCGCCAAGGCACAGACCTGTATTTCACCCGCCACGATGGCGAAGCGGCGACCTGCGAAGACTTTATCACCGCCATTGAAGAGGGGGCTGGGCTTGATCTGAAGCAGTTCCGCCTGTGGTATAGCCAAGCCGGCACGCCCAAAGTCACGGCGCGGCTGGATCATACCGGAGATGTGGCGACCCTGCATCTTGCGCAGATCGTGCCATCCACACCGGGTCAGGCAGCCAAGCAGCCGGTACCTGTCCCCCTGCGCCTCGCGCTGTTTGACCGGGCAACCGGCAAGCATACGGGTGAGCAATTGGTGGTGCTGGATAGAGCAGAAGCGCAGCTATCCTTCCCCGGCTTTGCGCAAAAACCGGTGCTGTCGATCAACCGCGGCTTCTCGGCCCCTGTGGCGCTGGATGCGGGGCAGGATGCGGCCGATCTGGTGTTTCTGGCGGCGCATGATGATGATCCCTTTGCCCGCTACGAAGCGCTGCAAAGCTTGGTGCTGGGCCATCTGGTAACCGCGCTGGACGGTGGTTTCAGCGCGGAATCCCGTTCGGCGGGACGCCAAGCCATCGCGACGGCCTTTGCCGCGGTGATCGACGATGCCGGGCTTGATGATCTGATGCGCGGTGAATTGCTGACCCTGCCGGGTGAAGCCTATTTGGCCGAACACCTGCCGCAGGCTGATCCCTGTGCCATCTGGCAAGAGCGGGAAGGTTTAAAGACGGCGCTCTGCCATGCTCTGCACGATCGCCTATCCGCGCTCCATGATCGGGTTGGCGCGGTGCCCTTTGGTCACGATGCTGCGGCCAAGGGGGCGCGCAAGGTCAAGACACAGGCGCTGGTCTATCTGGCGGCGGGCGCAGCGGATGAAGCTGCCAGCCGTGCCGCGGCGCAATACCGCGGGGCAGATAATATGACTGACCGGCAGGGCGCCTTGATGGTGTTGTGCGGACTGGATCACCCTGAACGCCAAGCCTGCTTGGCTGATTTTCATCAGCGCTATGCCGGCAATGCCTTGGTGATCGACAAATGGTTCAGTCTGCAAGCTGGGTCGATGCATGGCGCGGCGCTGGACCATGCCAAGGCACTGATCGCCCATCCCGATTTTACCTTGCACAACCCCAACCGGGTGCGCGCGCTTTATATGGC
>JBEGLE010000183.1:0-6843 GCA_041183725.1 Pseudomonadota bacterium
GCTTCGTTGGGTTATACATTGGAATTTTATTCAGATTCCAGCCTGACCAACCCATTTCAGATGAATGCTATTGGCTTGCACGTAAATGATTGGGGCACGTGCTGCGTCTTAAACAACCCCACGCCATCGGGCGGCACTACCAATGCATCCGAGATTTATCTTGGTTTTGATCAATCGTCACCGCTTTTACTGGGGGGTATTACGACACCAGGGCAGGGAATTGAGCATTTTATTGGCGCTATCAACGACACCAATTTTTTTAACTCGGTACACCTTACTGCCACAGGCAATGGTGAATTCTTCGGGGCGGGCGGCTTTTTGACCTTTTCTTCAGTGGCGCTGAACTCTGTGCCGGCTGGGTCATCAACCGTAACCTTGGGGACACGTGATATTACCGCCTCCAACGATACGGTGGCGGGCTTGGGCAACGTTACTACCCGCCGTTTTGATGGCGGCACTCTGCTTGCTGCCGACGATACCGGTTCATTCACCATATCCAACAACGGCGGCTATATCGATGCCGTGGGTATAACTTCGACTTTCTCTGGCACCTTTGCCGATGACAACACAGACATTGGCCACCTGACAATTCAGGACAGCATCGGCGGTGGTGTCGTGGAGCTGACTGGCACAAATACCCATTCGGGCGGCACAACTGTTTTGGCTGGCGCGACCCTGAGTATTCCAGATGCCGCAGCCTTGGGCACGGGCACGCTGTCGCTGCTTGGATCGCCCACCGTGGCAGCGACGCTGCGCATCACGGGTGACACGACAATCGCCAATGCCATCACGGTGGCCGGCGATCCGGTGTTTGATGTTGTCAGCGGGGCAACTGTTGCGGTTACCGGCGGGATCGCTGATGATGCCAGCGGCGCTGGCGATGTGGTCAAGCAGGGGGATGGCACCTTGGTGCTGTCTGGCACCAACACCTATACGGGCGGCACCTTTGTTGATGCCGGTATCCTGCAAGCGGCAGCGGCAAACACCCTGCCGGTAGGCCAAGCGGTAACGGTTGGCGTGAATGGTACGCTGGATCTGGCAGACTATGACCAGTCAATCTCAACCCTTGCTGGCGCAGGCGCGTCCACGCTGGGTAGTGCAACCTTAACCCTGAGCAATGCGGCCGATACCTTCTCGGGCGTGATCAGCGGTACGGGCGCGCTGACGGTACGTGGTGGTTCGGAAGTTCTTTCGGGAGCCAACACCTACAGCGGCGCGACATCGATTGCTTCGGGGGCTAGCTTGGCCTTGTCGGGGGCGGGATCTATTGCCACTTCGGATGCGCTTCTGACATCCGGCACATTTGATATTTCCGGCACCACGGCAGGGGCCACGATTCAGCTGCTGGTTGGGGCGCCTACAAGCTCTGTCGTGCTTGGTGCGCGCACCTTGACGGTGGATGCGGGCAGCGGTGCCCCTAGAGGGGGGCTCTTTTCTGGCGTGATCAGCGGCAGCGGCGGCATTACACTGACGAATAACACCGGTCTGTATCTAGATAATACCAATACCTATACCGGTCTCACTACCATTGGCGCGACGAGTGGGTTTTATTTGGAAGTTGCCGGTTCTATCGCCGCTTCCGCCGGTGTGGTTGACAATGGCCTTTTTGATATTGGCAACACCACATCAGGCGCGACGATCAAGACGCTGTCGGGCGCTGGCCTTGTTGAAATGGGGGCAAAGTCGCTGACCTTGAGCGCGGCGGCCGATACCTTCTCGGGCGTGATCAGCGGCACGGGCGCGCTGACGGTGAGCGGTGGTTCGGAAGTGCTGACCGGCACCAACACCTATAGCGGCGGCACGACGATTGCTTCGGGCGCCACGCTGACGCTGGGCGCTGCTGGCACGACCGGCGTGATTGCGGGCAATGTGGTCGATAATGGCAGCCTCGTGATCAACCGCAGCAACGATCTGACTTTTGCCGGCACCATTTCCGGCACGGGTAGCCTGCGCAAGGTTGGCGCCAATGTTCTGACCCTGACGGCAACCAACAACAGCTATTCCGGCGGCACAACCGTTGCGGCTGGTGGGCTGAAGGGCGATAGCCGGGCGCTGCAGGGTGCGATTGTTGATAATGGCTCGGTCGAATTCACCCAGGCGGTGGATGGCACCTATGCTGGGGCTCTGACTGGCACCGGCACGCTGACCAAGTCGGGCGTCGGTGCCCTTACCCTCAGCGGCACCAGCGCAATCACCGGCGCGACGGCGGTTACGGGTGGCAAGCTTGTGTTGCAGGGACAATTGGGGACTTCGGCCGCGACGATCAGCACCGGGGCAACCCTGGCTGGCACCGGCACCTTGGTGGGCAACCTGGTGGTTAACACCGGCGGCACCTTGGCACCGGGTAACTCACCGGGAACGCTGACGGTCACTGGCAATGCCACGCTGAATGCTGGTTCCAGCTTTGTTACCGAGATTGATGGCCGCACCTATGCCGCAGCTGGCGGTTCGGGCAGCTATGACCGTCTGGTGGTGACCGGCACCACTGGCACGTTCAACCCCGGTGGAACGATTGTTCCGGTGCTGCGCGGCATTTCCGGAGCGGCCACCAATGCCTTCAACCCCGTCTATGGTGATCGTTTCACTGTGGCGACGGCAGCCATCATTGGCGCTGGGGCCTTTTCGGCCGTGCAGCAGCCCACCACGGGTCTGCCAACCAATTCGCGCTTTGATGTGCTGTATAACACCGGCAACGTGCAATTGGTTCTGACCCCGGGCAGCTATGCGGCTTTGGGGCAAAGCGATGGTTGGCTGCAGGATGGTATTAATGCCGCTGGAGGTCTGGATGCGGTGCGTCCGGCAGCCGGTGCGCGCAATGGCGCTCTGCCAAGCCTGTTCAATGGCCTTTATGGCATGGACCGCGATCATTTGGGTCTGGCCTTCCAACAGGTTTCGGGTGAAATCCACGCCGATGCCCTGCAGTCTGAGGCTGGCAATATCGCGCTCTTGGCTCAGACGGTTCAGGATGCCGGTCAGGGTGCTTTCGATAACCAGGCGAACAGCGGTTACGCCCATCTGTGGGGGCAGGTTATCGGCCGCAGCACAACGGCTTCGCAAGACAAGTTTGCGACGCGGTATACCGATTCATCCTATGGCTTCTTGCTGGGTTATGCCCAGGTCAAGGATGGCAACCGCTTCGGCATTGCTGCGGGCTATCTGCAAGGCCACGTGAACAATGCCATCGGCGGCCGGGCGACCAGCGATTCAGGCACGATCTATGTCTATGGCAACTATGAACTGGGCAACAACCTCTCAGTTAATGGCACGCTGGGCTATGTCTTTGGCCGTATCTTGACCACGCGCGTTCTGACCCTGAGCACGGGCACATCCACCGCGGCATCACACAGCGGATATGGTGCGGTGAATGCTGATGCTCAGCTGCGCTACAAGACTGATCTCAGCGATAAGGTTGCGGCAGCTGTGTTTGCTGGTGTGGACTTCACCAGCATTTCCGCTGAGGCCGTGAACGAAACTAATGCCGCGGATGCATCTCTGGCTCTCTCACTGGCTAAAAAGACTTGGGAAACGGCCCGCTCATCAATCGGTGGCAGCCTGAGCTATGCCTATGATGCCAAGACCCAAATTGCGGCATCGGCATCTTGGAACCACACGCTTTCCGGTTTGCCTACCGCCCAGCGCAATGTCACCCTGGGTGCGGCGAACTGGATGGCTAGCTCGGTGGTTGCGCGGCGTGATATGCTGGGACTGGGGGTTAACCTGTCTTCGCAACTGTCCGATAAGGTTGCCATCAAGCTTGGCTATACGGGCCAATTTGATGGTGAAAAATACGTCTCGCACAGCGGCAATCTTGTGCTCAGCATGAAGTTCTGATCGCTTTGCCATGACAAAGTGGGGGGAGAGGCTGCGGCCTCTCCCCCTTTTTGTTTTTGGGGACAGTAAAATAATGCTTTTCCAGACTGCCTGAACGACAGTCGCTTCCCGGCAATCTTCGTGCTAGGCGCTTGTCGCAAGATTGCGCGCAAGGGTGTGATCCGTGGCGGCGCGTCTGTGCGCCGGTTCATGCATTAAGGACATCAGGTACAAATCGATGGCAGGATATAAGGAACCGAGCTTCCAGGATCGGGTGGCTTTGGCCGCCAAGGCGCGTGAAAAAGCGCTGGCGAAGTTGAAAGCAAAGCCGCCGGTGGATCCGGCTGTCTTGGCCGAGCGTGTGGCCAAAGCGCGGGAGCGTGAAGAAGCCTTGGCCAAGCGCGCCGCAGAGCGGGCCGCCGAACGCGCGGCTGCGCGGGAACTTGCTAAAGCCCAAAAAGAAGCCGCGAAGCCTGTCGAAATGACGGAAGCGGAACGTAAGGCTGCCCGCGACGAGCGGTATGCTGCGCGCAAGGCCCGCAAATCATCGCGTTAGAGCCGGTCCCCAATCCGACCGCGGCGCAGCGTATCACGGATGATCAGATTGCGCTGGCCGGGCACGATCTGATCGGAACCGCCGCCGTGCCCGATGGCGTGCAATTGCGGCTGGTGCAGCGGGGGGATGAATTCACCATCCTGCTGGATCGCACCGAATTGATGAGCACCCGTGTCAGCGCTTCGGAAGAGGCGCTGGCCACCCTGACCTGTGAACGTCTGGGCAATCGGCCTGCCCCCGAACTGCTGATCGGCGGTTATGGCATGGGCTATACCCTGCGCGCGGCGCTGGTCTGCCTTGGTCCTGATGCCAGCGTGACCCTGGCAGAGATTGTTCCGGAAATTATCACCTGGGCACGCGGGCCGATGGCTGCGTTAACCGCGGGCTGCTTGGACGATCCGCGCGTGGTGCTGGTGAGCGACGATGTCGCCATGCTGATCAACGCCGCGCGGGCCGGGTATGATGCGATTTTGCTGGATGTCGATAACGGCCCAGAGGGGCTGACCCGGCCCTTTAATGATCATCTGTACACCGCCGCAGGCCTGCAAGCCGCCAAGCGGGCGCTGAAGCCGGGCGGTATTCTGGCGATTTGGTCTGCTTGGCCCGATCCCGCCTTTGCCGCGCGGCTGGCGCAGGCAGGCTTTGTGGTCGCTGAAGTAAGCGTCAAGGAACAGTCTGGTGATCGGGGCGCGGATCACGTGATCTGGTTTGCGCAAAGGGGCGAGGGCTAACCACACCCCTTTGGCTTGCGCCAAGCATCTTGCGCATTTGTTCCTGTTATGTTCTTGCGGGTGTTCCTCGAATCGGCACCCCCATGCGCAAGCCTGATACCATTGAACACCTTTACCTCGATTTCGATGGCTTCTTTGCCTCGGTTGAGCAGCAGTTAAACCCGCGCCTGCGTGGCCGCCCGGTGGGCGTGATCCCCTATGAGGGCGGCGGGCGGACCTGCATCATCGCCGCATCGCGTGAGGCCAAGGCGGCGGGGGTCAAAAGCGTGATGATGGTTGAGGAGGCCAAGCAGATCTGCCCCGATCTGATCTTGGTGCCGCAGCAACCCGCCATGTATCGCCGGGCGCACAATGCCTTGGTGGCAGAGATTGACAGCATCGTGCCGGTTGATGCGGTGAAATCGATTGATGAGCTGTCCTGCCAATTAGACGAAGCGCAGCGGAGCGATCCCGACGGGGTATCGGCGGCGATCAAGCGCAGCATTGCGCAAAATATCGGCCCCTTTATCACCTGCTCTATCGGTTTCGCGGCGAACCGCCACTTGGCCAAAATCGCCTGCAAGGTGGACAAGCCCGATGGGCTGACGATCTGGCATCCGCAGATCATGCCCCAGCCGCTGTTCCAAATCCCGCTGGCGGACATCCCCGGAGTGGGCAAACGCATGGCGCGCAGGCTGGCCTATGCCCACATAGGCAGCACCCAGCAGCTTTACGAAGCCCAGCCCAAACAGTTGCGTGCGCTGTGGCGCAACGTAACCGGTGAGCGGCTGTGGTATGCCCTGCATGGCTATAGCATCACCCCACCCACCACGGCGCGCGGTATGTTTGGCCATGCCCGGGTTCTGCCGCCTGACCAGCGCCGCCTTGATGATGCGGAACGGATCGCCCGCCTGCTGCTAACCAAGGCCGCGCGCCGCATGCGCCGGGCCGGGTTTTACTGCGCGGGCATAGCCCTGTGGGTCCGCACCTTTGACCGCAGTTGGAGCGAGCAGCGCAGCCTGCCTATCGTCAATGATGATAGCGCCCTGCTGCGCGGACTGTCTCAGCTGTGGACGGGCCTGAAGGGTGCGATGCCGGCATCGCAACGCATCATGCGGGTGGGGGTTACGCTGTTCGATCTGTCGCCGTCTAGCCAGCGTCAGCTGGATTGGCTGGAAGGCGATGATCAGGATCGGCAACGCTGGGAACGGGTGGGCACGGCGATCGATGCGCTGAACACCCGCTATGCCGCCACCGTTGTCAGTGTTGGCCCGTGGCAGCCGCCCAAAGGTGGCAATGTTGGCGGCAAGATTGCCTTCACCCGCATCCCTTCGGCCGAGGACTTCTGGTGATGAACTGGAAAACAGACCTGCGCGCCGCCGATCTGGGCGATGATGTGAAGCTGGAACTAACCTGCAAGTGCTGTGGGGCGGTGCGGTTTTTGCCCGCAGAAATGATCCTTGCTCGCCGGGGCGGGAAGCATCTTTATCTCGATCAAGTAGAGGCCAAAGCCCGCTGCCAGCAGCGTGGATGCAAGGGCGCCATGCGCATGGCGCTTATCCGCACCGGTGAGGCGAGCGGGTTTGTTGGAGGAATTGCCTGAAGGGAGGGCGAATCGCCAGCCAATCCAGCGCCAGCCGCAAAGCGAGGCTGTAAGGGGGTAGATGGGCAGCTGCCGCTCTAAGCCCATGATAAGATTGGCATAATGGCGGAGACGGAGGGATTCGAACCCTCGGTACCGGATTTACCAGTACGACGGTTTAGCAA
>JBEGLE010000184.1:0-3487 GCA_041183725.1 Pseudomonadota bacterium
ACTATCCGATGGCAGCGCCGGCGCTGACCGATCAGCGCCGCGACAGCGCCAAGTCGCTGGGTCTGGGCCAGCGCGGCCCCGAAGCCCGCCGCGCGCGCCGCACCAAGTAAACCCTACCGCAGGGCCGCCTTAACTGGGGGCGGTCCTGCTTTATAACCAGTGCAAAGCCCCTCACCTGCTGAACAGGGGCGCACAATTTACGCCAGTTCGATCCGGTTGCGCCCCCCTCTTTAGCGCGATAGAGCGCTTCGTCGGCGGCGCGCAGGGCGGCACGGGGATCAGCGTAGGCAAAAACATCGGCAATACCCCCGGAAAAGGTGATCATGTCGATGGGCTCATCGGTCATGCGATTCACAAAGCGGCGCGCGGCCATAACCGTGCGGGCTTCATCCAGTTTCACCTGTGCTTCACGCTTGGTCATGCCGCGAAACAGCATGACAAACTCTTCGCCGCCATGCCGGGCAACATGGCATTTTTCATCGGTTACCCGCACCAAGACCTGGCCGATGGCCTGTATCACCCGATCCCCCGCATCGTGGCCGTGCCGATCATTCACCGCCTTGAAATGATCGATATCACACAGAGCAACGCTCAGCGGCTCGATCGCCATTTGCGCCGCGCGGTAATGGGTGGAAAGCAAGGCTTCAAAGGCGCGGCGGTTGGGCAGGCCGGTTAGGTGATCAATCTCGGCCTCGCGCTGGGCCTTTTCCAAACTTTTGCGCAGCGATACGGCCTCACGCTCGCTGCGTTTCATATCGTGTTCAACCTGTCGGGTGCGCTCCAGCATCGCCTTGGTCAGTTCGGCCAGACTGCTAAGCATCTGCCCCGTAACTTCGCTATCATCGATCGTTTCAGCATGGCGGGCCAATTCGCTGTTATAATCGGCCGCTACGCTGTGCGCGGTGCGGGTGGTTTGCGTAAAGCTGCTGACCGCACTTTCCAATTTGGCGACCAAGCGATCAAGATCAGGGTTTTTCACGAGGACGGGGGCCAGCCCTTCAGCCAAGCTATCCAGCCATTCTTGGGTCATGGCTTCACCGCTGCTTTGCCGCTCGGCCAGCTTGCGGGCCATGTTCAGATCAGCCCCTGAAAAGGCGGCGTGCAGGCAAAGCAGGTTTTGCGGGCTAATTTCTAGATCATGGGTGATCAGAAATTCGCCCATCCGATCGAGCAAAATCTGCCGCGCCGCTAGATGGGGATTACGCGACGGCTGGGGCAGACTCGACACAGGGCCAAGATCACCGCCCAAGCCCAACAGACGCAAGATCTTGCTGCCGGTGCTGCGCTGATCTGCAGGGGCTGTTTCACCCATCATGGCCTCCCTTAGTCTATCTCCGATGCCAAGCCCTGCGCCCACCGGAAGCCATGCGATCTAAGCCGCGTGTGGTTTCCACCGCCATTCCCCCAGACTAGGCAATTATACGTGGGCCAATAGGTGCGCCAAATGCGGGTTTGCCCCACCCTGCCCCGCCTGTTACCCTGCCGGTCCATGAACCCTCAGGATCTTTACCGCGCCAAGCTGGTCTCTGCCGATGAAGCCGTGGCGGGGATCGCTTCAAACTGTGATATCGCCATGGGTATGGCCGTGGCCGAACCGCCAGCCTTGCTGGATGCCCTGGCCCGGCGGATCAGGAATAAAGGGCTGGACGATATCCGCCTGTGGTATTTCCATTCGCTGGATCATGCCGGAAAAACTGTGCTTCACCCCGATCTGCTGGGGCAGGTAAAGCCGCATTGTATGTTCTTGAGCAGCATTGAACGCGCCTTGATCAAAGACGGAAGCACGCATGGCCCCTATGGCGCGATTGATTTTGTGCCAGTGGCCTTCAGTGAATCGCCCAAATTGCTGACCGAGCACGTAAAACTGGATGCCTGCATCACCACGGTTTCGCCGATGGACCGGCATGGCTGGTTCACCTTTGGCACCAGCAACGATTATACATCAACCGCCGCACGGCAGGCCCGCAGGCTGATTGTTGAAGTAAACCCTGCCATGCCACGGGTGTTTGGCGATTCCTTGCTGCATGTCTCGCAGGTTGATGCGATTGTTGAACATCACGCCGCCTTGCCCGAAGTGCCAAGCCACGGCCCCAGCGCCGAAGAACAGGCCATTGGCCGAATTATCGCCGATATGATCGATGATCGCGCCTGTTTGCAAATGGGCATCGGCACCCTGCCCGCTGCGGTCTGCGCCCTGCTGGAAGATCGCCACGATCTGGGCATCCACACCGAATTGATGACCCCGCCACTGGCCAAACTGATCCAATGCGGCGCGGCAACCAATGCGGCCAAAACCACCTATCGCGGGCGCAGCGTGTTTACCTTCGCCATGGGCGACGCCGCGTTTTATGATTTTCTGGATGACAACCCGGCCTTTCATGCGCTGCCGGTAAATCTGGTCAATGATCCGCGCCATATTGCCAAGAATGATCATGTGGTTTCGGTCAATGCCACGCTGCAACTTGATTTGGGCGGAGCCTGCAATTCAGAACATATGCTGGGCCACCAATATTCGGGCGCGGGTGGGCAACTGGATTTCGTGCGCGGGGCCACGGCATCGCGCGGCGGCAAATCGATTATCGCCTGTCCATCAACTGCGGCTGATGGCACCATATCGCGGATTGTTCCCAAGCTGGACGGCCCGGTTACCACCCCGCGCAATGACACCCAGATTATCGTCACCGAATATGGCTGGACCGATCTGAAGGGAAAAACCATGAGCCAGCGGGCCGAGGCCTTGATCGGTCTGGCCCACCCCAAATTCCGGGATAATCTGGCCAATGGGCTGAAATAGCGAGCAGGTCACATGACAAGCGATTGTATACAAACCATTTGACCCAGATCAAAGTAAGGGTTTATCCATATGCATTAAGGTACCGTAATTTCCGGCGTAGCTGCCGCACAAGCTTAAACCTGCTGACACACGGATAAATGTCGACACAATCTAAAACCCCAATCTGGAAAACCACACTCTCGGACAGTGTTAGCCGCATTCCGGCTACGCTGCCTGCGAATTTGCGCGTGCGGATTGTGGGGCTGGATGATCTTGGCCAGCAAAGGCGCTTAGACTGGCTGGGCACCTGGATCACCAGCGACGATGTTTTTACCTATACCCCTGAAAATATGCGTATTCTGGCGCAGGCCTATCGGGGCTATGATGTGATCGTGCTACACGGCAATGATGCCAGCGCCATGGCCCCCATTTTGCAGCAATGGCGCCGCGCGCTGAACGGCAAAGCAATTGTCGCCATTTTGCCAGACCACGATGCCCCCGCTCACGCCGCCTTGCTGAAGGCCGGGGCCGACACGGTGATCGATCTGGATAAACCGGCCAGTGTGGCAACCGCTATGGTCTGCGCCCTGATCCGCCGGACACAAGCCGCAATAGATGCTCCTGCGGCCTGAATTTACAGGTTATAACGCAACCAAATTCGGCCATTTTCTTGCTCTAGAGCCGTAGCGCTGCGTTTATATTGCGCATATATAC
>JBEGLE010000185.1:0-3638 GCA_041183725.1 Pseudomonadota bacterium
TCCTGGGCGCGCTGGCCTCGGGCATCCTGCTCTACGGCATCAGTCTAGTGTACGGCTTCACCGGCACGACCCTGTTCGACGAGATCGCGGGCGCCTACGCCGCCGCTCCGCTGACCGGCGACGCCAAGTCGCTGGGGCTGCTGTTCGGGCTGGTGTTCGTCTTCGCGGGCCTGGCCTTCAAGATGTCGGCGGTGCCGTTCCACATGTGGACGCCGGACGTCTACGAGGGCGCACCGACGCCGGTCACCGCCTTCTTCGCCTCCGCGCCGAAGGTCGCCGCTCTCGGCCTCGGCCTGCGCGTCGCGATCGAGGCGATGGGGCCGGCGGACGACCAGTGGCGCCAGATCGTGATCTTCGCTGCGCTCGCCTCGATCCTGCTGGGCGCGGTCGCTGCGATCGGGCAGCGCAACATCAAGCGCCTGCTCGCCTATTCGTCGATCAACAATGTCGGCTTTATCCTGATCGGTCTGGCGGCGGCAACGCCGGCCGGTGCCGCCGCGATGCTAACCTATCTGGCGATCTATGTCGCGATGACCATTGCTGGCTTTGTTGCCGTGTTGATGCTGACCGATGCCGATGGTGCGCCGGTTGAATCGATTGCCGATCTGGCGGGCCTGTCCAGCACCCGTCCGGGACTGGCGGCGGCTTTGGCTATGGTGATGTTCAGCCTGGCTGGCATTCCGCCGCTGTTTGGCTTCTGGGGCAAGTTCGTGGTGTTTCAGGCTGCGGTGCAGGCGGGTCTGATCCCCTTGGCGGCAATTGGTATTGCCGCCAGCGTGATCGGTGCCTTCTATTATCTGAAGGTGGTCAAAGTGATGTACTTTGATGAACCGGCTAATAAGGTTCTGGGTAAGAGCGAGCCGGTGCACACTGTGCTGCTGGTTTCCGCAACCCTGGCTATTTCTCCGCTGGGCTATCTGCTAACCAAGTGCCTTGGCACCCTCTCTGCCAGCGCCGCTGCTGCGCTGTTTCACGCAGTTTGATCAGCGTTTCAGCTTGGGCGATCGCTTGTTAGAGCTTCTCGCCACCGCGGATTCTACCAATAGCGAACTCTCTGTGCGCTTGGCGCGCGGAGAGGGCGTGGTCGAGGGCAATTGGCTGATAGCTGAACGGCAGACCGCGGGGCGTGGCCGCCAAGGCCGCGCTTGGTTTGATGGGCTGGGCAATTTCATGGGTTCAACCGTGGTCCATGCCACTGCCGGCGATCCGCCGCTGGCCAGTTTGGCCTTGGTGGCCGGGCTTGCTGTGCATCAGGCCGTATCTGCATATGTCCCGCCGCCCAGCCTGCCGCAGTTGAAATGGCCGAACGATGTTCTGGTAGGTGGGGCCAAGCTGGCTGGCATCTTACTTGAACGGGTGGGGGATGCCGTTGTGGTGGGCATAGGCGTTAATCTGGCCATCGCGCCTGATTTGCCGGATCGTCGCACTCTGGCGCTTTCGGCCTTTGGCCCTGCGCCCGATCGCTTGCACTTTGCCGATGCTCTGGCGCACTGCTTTGCCGAGGATTTGGCCCGCTGGCGGTCTTATGGACTTGGCCCGGTGATTGCCCGCTGGCAGGCGGCAGCACACCCGCTAGGCACGCCTTTGTTAGTGGGCGAGGCGGAAGACGTGCCCTTGGCCGGAACTTTTGCCGGGCTGACTGACGATGGAGCCTTGCAGTTACAGCTTGCAGACGGCACGAGACGCGTGGTGCATGCTGGCGAAGTCCGTCTTGCTAGCGACCAATAAGGACAAGGCTATGCTGCTCGCAATTGATGCCGGTAATACCAATGTTGTCTTTGCCCTGTTTGAAGGGCGCAAGCTTATTGCGCGCTGGCGTATTGCCACCGATGCCCGGCGCACCGGTGATGAATATGCAGTATGGCTGATGCAACTGCTGGCCATTCGCGGCACGCGGCGCGAAGAGATCGATCAGATCATCATTTCCACCGTGGTGCCGCGCGCGCTGCATAACCTGAACATTCTAGCCAAGCATTATTTCAACATCGAACCGCTGATTGCCGGGGTGGGTGCGGCTGATTTTGCCATTGATATTGATGTGGATCAGCCGGGATCACTGGGGGCTGATCGCGCAGTGAATGCTGTCGCGGCCCATGCCAAGTATGCGGGCGATTTGATCATTATTGATTTTGGTACGGCAACCACCTTTGATGTCGTCGATTTTCGCGGCGCCTATAAGGGCGGGATCATTGCACCGGGGATCAACCTTTCCTTGGATGCCTTGGTTGGCAATACCGCCATGTTGCCGCGCATTGCGATTGAGGCGCCTAAAGATAGCTCGGTGATCGGCACCAATACCGAAAACCAAATGCTGATTGGGGTGTTCTGGGGCTATGTTGCCATGATGGAAGGCCTGACCGCGCGGATGCGGGCTGAAATTGGCCGTCCGGCAAAGGTGGTGGCCACTGGGGGGCTTGCCGTGCTATTCAATCAACACACGCAGATATTTGATGAGGTCGATCCTGATCTCATGCTTGATGGGCTTGCCATCCTCGCTGAAAGGGCACGGTCCAACTCGTGAAGCCTAAAAATGAACTGATTTTTTGTGCGCTCGGTGGTTCGGGCGAAATTGGCATGAACGTCAACCTTTATGGCTGTGACGGCAAGTGGCTGATGGTCGATCTTGGCATGACCTTTGGCGCCAACGAATATCCTGGCACCGAGCTGGTCTTTGCCGATCTCGATTTTATCGAGGAACGGCGCAAGGACCTTCTGGGTATTGTCCTGACCCATGCCCATGAAGACCATATCGGCGCAGTCCCCTATTTTGCGGAAGACCTTGGCGTGCCGCTTTATGCCACCCCTTTCACCGCCCGGTTGGTTCACGCCAAGCTGGAAGAAGCGGGGCTGGTCGGCAAAGTGGAACTGCGTGTGGTGCATGATTTGGAATCGTTCCAGATCGGGCCATTTGGTATCCGCTATGTGCCGCTGGCGCACTCGATTGCCGAAGGTAACGCCTTGGTGATTGAAACGCCCTATGGCCGGGTGTTCCACACGGGCGACTGGAAGCTGGATGATGAGCCGCTGGTCGGCAACCCGGCCACGGCAGCGGAACTGACCGCAATTGGCGATCAGGGCGTTTTGGCGCTGGTTTGCGATTCAACCAATGTGTTCAACGTTGCCGCTTCGGGTTCTGAAGGAGAAGTGCGCCGCGGGTTGATGGCTGAAGTGGCCAAGCACAAGGGACGCCGGGTTCTGGTGACGACCTTTGCTTCTAACGTCGCCCGTTTGCAGACTTTGGGTGAAGTGGCCATGGCCTGCGGGCGCAAGCTGTGCGTTACCGGCCGTTCGCTTGATCGGATTATCGCCACGGCCAAGGCTACGGGCTATCTTAAAGGCTTTCCCGATACCATTGATCCCGCCACGGCCATGGCCATGCCGCGTGGTGAGGTAATGATCTTGGCCACTGGCGGGCAGGGGGAGCCGCGGGCTGCGCTAGCGCGGATTGCTGATGGCAATCACGATATCAAGCTGGCCCCCGGCGATGTGGCGATGTTTTCCAGCCGTCAGATCCCGGGTAATGAAGTGGCGATTGGCCGCATTCAGAACCGCCTGTCTGATGATGGCGTGCTGATCGTTACGGACCGGCAGGGGATGATCCACGTTTCGGGCCACCCGAGCCGTCCGGAACTCACCAC
>JBEGLE010000186.1:0-3192 GCA_041183725.1 Pseudomonadota bacterium
TCCTGAGCCCGTCGAAGGATGTCGCACCCCACTCACCTCGTATCCCTTCGCTCCGTCCGCCCTTTGGCAAGACGTGAAACCAAATCCCAATCTCCGGCGATCAACGCCTCTTTCTTAGCCCGACTCCAGCCTTTTATCTTGCGCTCGGCAAAGAAGGCCTCTTCACGGGTTTGAAAACTGTCAGACCACACCAGAACCACCGGGCGGCGCCGCGCTGTGTAGCCACCAAGGGTGCCGCTCTGATGCTGGGCCATACGCAGATCCAGATCATCACTGTGACCTGCATAATAGCTGCCATCACTGCACCGCAGGAGGTAAGCATAGAAAGCCATGGTTTGGATTTAGCGGACCGATAGCCTCTGGCTATACGTTATTGGGTCCGGTTTGGGGGTGTTGGTGCGACATCCTTCGACAAGCTCAGGATGAGCGGGTGTTGTGAAGTGCCCAATTCCGCTCATCCTAAGCCCGTCGAAGGATGCTAAGACGCGGCCAGCCCTTAATCCTGCCCCAGCAACCTCTGCATAATCGCCCGCACATCGGTGGCCATGTCTTCGCGTTCCAGCGCCAAGGCCAGGGTGGCTTCCACAAAGCCGGTCTTGCTGCCGCAGTCATAGCGTTTGCCAGCAAAGGTAACGGCGTGGAAGGCTTGCTGGCCGATCATTTGCGCCATGGCATCGGTTAGCTGAATCTCACCGCCCGCGCCTTTGCCTTGATTTTCCAACACCCGCATCACTTCGGGTTGCAGGATATAGCGGCCAGAGATGATCAGGTTGGAAGGCGCGTCTTCGCGCTTGGGTTTTTCCACCAGCCCCTTCACCTCAGTCAGCGCGCCGTTGCGCGCGCCGGGCGCGATCACGCCATAGCTGGACACCTCATCCTCTGGCACTTCCAGCACCGAGATCAGATTGCCGCCCACTTCGTTATAAGCCTCAACCATTTGCTTCATGCAGCCGGGCTTGCCGATCATCAATTCGTCGGGCAGGAAAATGGCAAAGGGTTCATCGCCAACAATCGCCCGCGCACACCAGATGGCATGGCCCAAGCCCAGCGGCACTTGCTGGCGCACGGCGACGAGATTGCCGGGCTGAATGCGGGTCGGCTCCAAGACTTCCAGCGTCTTGGCCCGGTCCTTCATCGTGGTTTCCAGCTCGAAGGCCATGTCGAAATGTTCGACAATCGCCGTCTTGCCACGGCCGGTGACGAAAATAAGCTGTTCAATTCCCGCCTCACGCGCTTCATCCACCGCATATTGGATCAGCGGCCGATCGATAATCGGCAGCATTTCTTTGGGAATTGCTTTGGTGGCGGGCAGGAAGCGGGTGCCAAGCCCGGCCACGGGAAACACGGCTTTGCGGATGGGTTTGCGCTTGCTCATGGGCCAACGAATTGCAGCCACTGGGCACGGCGTCAAGCATCTGGCTTGCCGCACCGATAAATCCCGTTAAACCGCCCCTATGGATAAGATTATCATTCAGGGCGGCAAACGCCTTTCGGGAACCGTGCCGATCTCTGGCGCAAAGAATTCGGCGCTTACGCTGCTGCCTTGCGCGCTGCTGACCGATGAACCGCTGACCCTGCGCAATCTGCCGCGTTTGGCGGATATCGATGGCTTTCAGCATTTGATGAACCAGTTCGGCGTTTCCACCACCATCGCGGGCAGCCGCCCCGAAGATTTTGGCCGGGTGATGACCTTGGCCGCAACCCGCATCACGTCATCGGTCGCGCCGTATGAATTGGTGCGCAAGATGCGCGCTTCGATTCTGGTGCTGGGGCCGATGCTGGCCCGCATGGGGGAAGCCACCGTATCGCTGCCCGGCGGCTGTGCGATTGGTAACCGACCGATCGATCTGCATTTGAAAGTGCTCGAAGCCTTGGGCGCACAGATTGAATTGGCGGCGGGCTATGTCCGGGCGATTGCCCCCGATGGCGGCCTGCCCGGTGGGCGTTATACCTTCCCGGTGGTGTCGGTTGGTGCCACCGAAAACGCGCTGATGGCGGCGGTATTGGCCAAGGGTAAATCCAGCCTGCACAATGCCGCGCGCGAGCCGGAAATTGTTGATCTGTGTAATCTGCTGGTTGCTATGGGGGCAGAAATTGAAGGCATTGGCACGTCTGATCTGGTGATCCACGGTGTGCCGCGGCTGCACGGCGCGACGTACCGCGTGATGTCCGATCGGATTGAGGCGGGGTCTTATGCCTGCGCCGCAGCTATCACCGGCGGCGAAGTGACCCTGCAACACGCGGTGATCGAAGAAATGGACGCCACGGTGCAGGCCCTGCGCGATGCCGGGGTCAGCGTGGAAAAGGTGGCGGGCGGCATCCATGTGGCGGCCGATGGCCCGCTGCGCCCGGTCACCCTGTCTACCGCGCCCTATCCCGGTTTCCCCACCGATATGCAGGCCCAGTTAATGGCCATGCTGTGCCGCGCCGAAGGCGCTTCGGTGCTGACCGAGACGATCTTTGAAAACCGCTATATGCACGTGCCAGAGCTGAACCGCATGGGCGCACACATCGAAACCAAAGGCCGCACCGCTGTGGTGCATGGCGTGCCCAAACTGACTGGCGCCGAAGTGATGGCCACCGATCTGCGCGCCTCGATGAGCCTGGTTATCGCCGGACTGGCGGCAGAGGGGGAAACCCAGGTTCACCGCCTCTATCACCTTGATCGTGGCTATGAACGGCTTGAAGAAAAGCTGGCCCTGCTGGGCGCCCAGATCGAACGGGTTGGCGGGGATTAAGACAAACTATCTTGCCCGCTTGGGCCAAGGGTTTATTCCTTTGTCTGCGGGGCAAGGCAACCTCCCGTTATAGGCGTTCCCGCCCAAGCGTTGCGGCTTAGATAAGGCTGCTTTGCGGCCTAAGGGAACTTGTATGCGCACACCGCCTCTATCCACCGCCGCGCCATCCTTTGCCGAAATGACCCGCCTGTTTACCCGCATCGGCTTTTTGTCGTTCGGCGGACCTGCGGGGCAGATAGCCCTGATGCAGCGCGAAATTGTTGATCAGCGCGGGTGGGTTGATCATCAGGCCTTTCTCCACGCGCTGAACCTGTGCCACCTTTTGCCGGGGCCAGAGGCGCAGCAATTGGCAACATGGATTGGCTGGCGGCTGCACGGGGTGCGCGGTGGGCTGGCGGCGGGGCTGCTGTTTGTTATTCCCGGCGCGCTGATCATGCTCGGCCTGACGCTGCTC
>JBEGLE010000187.1:0-4281 GCA_041183725.1 Pseudomonadota bacterium
GGGAAAATAGTCGGCGCGCCCCTAGCTGGGATTAGGCGGCAGAGCAAGCTTGGGCGTTATGCCGCCTCGACCCAGCGACCGCCATCCTGTTTCCAAAAATGACGTTCCGCGCCTTCCCGCGTGCCAAGTTCTTTCCAAAGTAAACGGGCAGCTTGCAGTGTTGTTTCATCAAAGAACAGGAACACCCGCTCATAGCCGTCTGGTTCCCGCCAAATGCCATCAGCCAAGGCAAGAAAAGTAGCGCCGTTCTGGGGCGCAAGTGTGGGCGAAAATAAAATCGGCTGCCGATCTTCGTGGCCATCCCCGGCAAGGCCATTTGCCAAGAAACTGTTGCCGTGCGCCCACAAGGCTTCGCTGATCTTCGCCTGCAGTGCTGGGTCCTCAGCAACCACCAGCAGGCGTTTACCCGCGCTCAGCACCTTGTGCGCGATTTGCGTCACAGCGTCCTGAACCGGGTCTTTGCCCAACTGGTAGAAATCGATCCGCATAAGGCTGGCTATCAGCCTTCAAGATTATCGCGGACAAAGCGATCGAGCAGCCGGACGCCATAGCCGGTCGCGCCTTTGCCCCAAGTGGCACCGGGCGTATCGGCCCAAACCATACCGGCAATATCAAGGTGCGCCCAGGGTGTTCCTTTATCGACAAAGCGCAAAAGGAACTGCGCGGCAGTGATTGATCCGGCATAGCGGCTGCCCATATTCTTCATATCGGCGATCGGGCTGTCGATCATCTTGTCGTAAACCGGCCCCATTGGGAAACGCCACAACTGGTCTCCCGATCCCTTGCCCGCAGCGATCAATTTATCAGCCAAATCATCGTCATTGGCGAAAATCCCGGCATATTCATGCGCCAAGGCCGCGATAATAGCACCCGTTAGTGTCGCCAGATCGATGATAGCCGATGGGGAATAGTGCTTTTGCACCCAAGTCAGCGCGTCGCTGAGCACCAAACGGCCCTCGGCGTCGGTGTTAATGACCTCAATAGTCTTGCCCGACATAGATGTGACCACATCTCCGGGGCGCTGCGCATTGCCATCGGGCATATTTTCCACCAGCCCGCAGACAGCGATTACGTTGGCCTTTGCTTTGCGCAGCGCGAGGGTAAGCATGGTGCCGGCGACGGCCCCTGCCCCACCCATGTCCCACTTCATATCCTCCATACCCGCGCCGGGTTTCAGGCTGATGCCGCCGGTATCGAACGTAACACCCTTGCCAACAAAAGCCGTGGGCTGGGCATCGCCAGCCCCATTCCAGCGAATTACGAGCAAACGCGGCGGACGAGCTGACCCTTGGCCAACTCCCAGCAAAGCCCCCATACCCTCAGCAGCCATTTGCTTTTCATCGAGAACCGTAACTTCAAGCCCCGTTCCGGCATAGCGCGCTTGGCAGCGCGACACGAAACTTTCGGGGTAAAGCACATTGGCTGGCTCGGTTACCAATTCCCGCGTGAACTCCACCCCGGCAGCGAGGGCCGATTCAATGGCCCAAGTCGCCTCTGCCCCTTCAGGCGCATTGATCACAGTAATTTGCGCAAGGGATACCTTCTGCTCATCGGTTAAGGTTGTGCGATAGGTGTCATGACGGAATGCCCGAAGCCGGGCAGCCAACAGCAGAGTAGCCGTTTCTGCCGCGGTGATATCGGACCCTGCGCAATCTATGGTTAGCGCCGTTTCACCCGAAGTCAGATACTTTGCTGTGAGCGCAGCACCGGCCTTTTCCACCAAAGCACGGCGACTGGCATCCTTTGGATCGCCCAATCCCGCCAAAACCAAACGGATCACTGCCCCATGCTGTTCAACAAAACCTTCAAAAACTTGTCCCGATTTGCCGCTGAAGCGTGAAGCCTTGGCGCCCTGCGCCAAGGAATTTGAAAGATCGGCAGGCAGAGCGTCCTGATTGACCAGACGGGCGATAAGCCGTGCCTCTGGATTGGCGGCGGCGAAGGTAATTTGCATGGTCACTCCAGCATGAAAGAAAATAAGTTGCGGCGGAACGGGTAAAAGCACCGCCAGAGCGCATTGCAGTTAAGCCTCGGCGGTGCGATAGGCAAGGGATGCTCCGCGCCGCGCATATCACGTTGCAAGACAAGCAAACTCTCTTGCACCGCTGCATTGTCGGCGGAGCTTGGCTGGGGCTTGGCTTATTCGCGGCTCCGGCACTTGCGCAGGATGCCGCATTGGCCGCTCTGCCTACGCCCATAGTCACTCCACAAAGCCTTGCCGGCGATGATGCACCGATCGGTTTTGAGGCTGATTCGGTTGATTATGATTATAATTCTCAACGGGTAACCGCCCACGGCAAAGTTGTGCTGCGCCATGACGATCAATCGGTACGGGCTGATCAGGTTGTTTGGGATCGCAAGAGCGGGGCCATTACGGCTAGCGGCAATATTCGCATGGTCGATGCCGATGGCAATCAGGTGTTTACCGACAAGGTTGAATTGACCGATGCGCTTAAGGCCGGCGCAATGGACAATTTGCTGATCGCCCTGCGCGAAGGCGGGCGCGTCGCGGCACTTTCAGGCAAGCGACTTGATAATGGCAACGTTGTGCTGACCAAGGCGGCCTATACAGGTTGTGCAGTTGAAGATGCCTCGGGCTGCCCCAAACAACCAAGCTGGCAGGTGAAAGCCGCCAAAGTGACTTATGATGAAGCCAGGCACAATTTGCGCTTTAAAGGCGCACATATGGAGCTGTTTGGGCTGCCCATCATCCCCCTGCCCGGCTTGGTTTTAGCGACCGATGGCAGGCCGATTAATGGCCTGCTTATCCCTAGTATTACGATTTCCCCATCTAATGGGGTTGAGCTGAGTGATGCCTGGTATCAGCGCCTAGGCCCCAATCAAGATCTGCAGATCAAGGGCTATGTCTACAGCAAGTCCGGCCCCATGCTGGCCAGCCAGTATCGCTTACTCACGGGGGCCGGAGCCTTGCAGGTCACGGGCTATGTTACCCGCAGTTCACGAATTGCTACATCTGGGAGT
The DNA here is from genome assembly GCA_041183725.1 of Pseudomonadota bacterium. GTDB lineage: Bacteria > Pseudomonadota > Alphaproteobacteria > Sphingomonadales > Sphingomonadaceae > Novosphingobium. The sequence goes on from JBEGLE010000187.1 coordinate 2,983, forward strand.
ACGACAGACCAAACTACCAATGTTCGTGGCTATTTTGCATCCAATGCGCGGTTTCAATTCAATCCTGCGTGGAGCCTATCGGCCTCGGTTCGCTATGCCACTGACCGAACATTTTTGCGCCGTTATGATATCAGCCATGATGATCGGCTACGCTCTACTTTTAATCTCGAGCGGATCGGAACCGATAGTTATTTCTCGTTAATGGGTTGGGCTACGCAAACCATGCGGGTTAGCGATAGCCAAGGGCAAGTGCCATTTGCCTTGCCAGTCATGGATTATCGCCGACGCTTTGCCGATCCTTTGCTGGGTGGGCGCTTTGAACTGCAAATCAACTCTTTGGCGCTATCACGCACTGCCGGACAAGATACCCAGCATGCCTTTACCAGCGCGCAGTGGAATCTCGCTGGGCTTAATCGTTTAGGCCAAGAAATCAGTTTTACCGCTCTGGTTCGCGGCGATGTCTATCATTCGTCAGACAATGCACTGACCCAAACAGCCAGTTACCAAGGCCTGCCCGGTTGGCAAAAACGCGCCATTGCATCCGCCGCGATAGATGCAAAGTGGCCCTTTGTGGGGCAGCTTGGAAAAGGTGTCCAAGTGTTAACGCCGCGCGTTCAACTTATTGCTACGCCTTTGGTTAAGAACCAGACGATCCCTAATGAGGATTCGCGGGCAATTGATCTGGAAGATACCAACCTGTTTGCCCTGAACCGTTTTCCGGGCAGCGATCGGATCGAGGATGGTGCACGCGTTACCTATGGTTTTGACTGGCAATGGCAAGCCCCTGGTTGGCGCATAACCAGCACGGTTGGTCAGTCCTATCGCGTGACATCGGCACAGATTGTGTTTCCCGATGGAACGGGGCTTCATAATCGGGTTTCGGATATTGTTGGCCGCACCGAACTGCGCATTCGTGATGCGGTTAAGCTGACCCATCGTTTCCGGCTAGATAAAGACAATTTGGCCGTGCGGCGTAATGAATTTGACGCCACCGTGGGTAGTGAGCGAACCTATGTCGAATTGGGTTATCTGCGGCTTAATCGGAACATCACCACGGTTGAAGATTTGCAAGATCGCGAAGAGTTGCGCTTTTCTGGCCGCTTAGGCTTTGCTCGCCATTGGTCAGTCTTTGGATCGGGTATTGTTAACCTGACAGGCCAAAACACCGATCCTCTTAGCACATCGAACGGGTTTCAACCGCTACGCACCCGTGCCGGGGTCGCCTATCAGGATGAATGCCTTGAACTCGCGCTGACATGGCGGCGCGATTACGTCGCCAATGGCGATGCGCGTAAGGGG
>JBEGLE010000188.1:0-3995 GCA_041183725.1 Pseudomonadota bacterium
GTGATGGGCTTTGTCTATGGCCCGCTAGGCGGCTGGTTGCCGCGCCTGTTCCCGGTGACGGTGCGTTACAGCGGGATTTCGCTCGCGTTTAACAGCGGTGGCATTTTGGGCGGCGCTGTTACCCCATTGTTGGCACAAGGCATGGCCGCTGCCGGGCATAGTGCCCAAGCCGGTTGGCTGCTGAGTGCGGCAGGTTTGCTTAGTCTGCTGGGGATTCTGTTGGCGCGGCCAGCCGCATCAGCGTGATCCGTGCCTTGCCAACATGGCGATCGGCCATGGTTTCCATGCCGCGCACGCTGGGCACTTCGTTCACCCCGGTTTCCAAACTGACCCAGGTACTGGGGCCAATCCACCCCTGTCTCACCAGCTTGTCAATCGCCACTTCGCCAGCATTGCTGGCATAGGGCGGATCAAGCAGCACCAGATCCAGGCTTTTGCGCGCTATGCCAAGGGCCATCACCGAACAAGCGCGTACATCGCATTGGGCTTGGGCCTGCAGATTGGCGATATTGCTGCGGATCGCGCGGATGGCGGCGGGGTCTTGTTCAACAAACAGGCATGATTCGGCCCCGCGCGACAGGGCCTCTATCCCCAAAGCACCCGATCCGGCGAACAGATCGGCCACGGCCAAGCCTTCAAAACTGCCCAGTCGGCTGACCAACATTGAAAACAGCGTCTCGCGGGTGCGATCGGCGGTGGGCCGGGTGGTATCCCCTGCCGGTGCCGCCAATTTGCGGCCGCGCCATTGGCCTGCCACGATTCTCATTTGCGCGGCCCGCGCCTGTCACCGCCACCACTTGGCCGCGCCGCAGAGCCACCGGGGCCGCTGCGGCGCGGCGGAGAGCGTGGGGCATCGCGATCAATCGGGCGCGAAGGATCGGGCTTGAGGCGCGATTGCCCTGCCGGGCGCGGGCGCTTGTCAGCAGGTCTGGCACCGCTACGCTCTGCACTGGCAGGATGCGGCGCCTGACGCGGCAGGGTTTTCAAGGTGGCGCGGAACCGTTCAACATCGGCCGGTTTGATTTCAACCGCTTGGCCGCGCGCCAGTTCGCCCAGTTCAAACGGGCCATAGCTGGTGCGCAGCAGGCGGCTGACTTCCAGCCCCAAGGCCTCCAGAACCCGGCGGACTTCGCGGTTCTTGCCCTCGGTTAGGGTCAGCTCAATCCATTGGTTGCGGCCGGTGCGGCGCTCCATATTGGCGTTGATCTGGCCATAGTGGACCCCATCGATGGTGGTCCCCTCCATCAGCGTTTCCAACTGCGCTTGGCTGACATCGCCATAGGTGCGGGCGCGATAGGTGCGCGGGATGCCGCTGGCGGGCAGTTCCATGGCGCGCTTCAACTCGCCATCATTGGTCAGCAGCAAGAGGCCTTCGGTGTTCAAATCGAGCCGCCCAACCGGCATCATCCGCGGCGTGCCCTTGGGCAGGGCATTGGTCAGGGCGGCATAGATTGTTGGCCGGCCATGCGGATCGCGTTCGGCGGTCAGCAGGCCAGCGGGCTTGTGAAAGGCAAACAGGCGGGCGGCCTCTGGTGCGCGCACCGCTTTGCCATCCACGGTCAGGCCATGCAGCGTGGTCAGCAGGGTGGCCGGCGTGGTTACCACCGCGTCGCCAATCTTGATGCGGCCTTCGGCAATCATCCGCTCAACCTCGCGCCGACTGGCGATACCGGCGCGAGCGAGCAATTTGGCGATCCGTTCGCCCTCGCGGGCGCCGTTTTCTGGGGGGGTGGCGTTCATAGCCGCCGCCTTAGCTGGGCGCGTGGCTTCCGTCCACCGCACGCAAAGCTTTGGCCTTGGCTAAAACCTCGCTAGGCAGGGCGTGATTTCTTAAGGAGTACGCTTCATGGCCACCATAACTGCTGAACCGCGCCCCAAAGGCTTGCGGCTGCTGGGCTTGGCGCTGCGCAACCGCAAGTCGGCTTGTATGCTGGCCTTTGGCTTTTCATCGGGCCTGCCCTTTGCCCTGCTGGTGGGCACACTCACCGCTTGGCTGGGGGAAGTGGGGGTAAAGCTGGCGGCCATTGGCGTGTTTTCGTGGATTGGCCTGTCTTATTCTTTCAAATTCCTGTGGTCGCCGCTGGTCGATCGGGTGCGGCTGCCGGGGCTAGAGCGGTTGGGGCGGCGCAAGGGGTGGATTTTCCTCTGTCAGGTTATCGTGCTGTTGTCTTTCACTGGACTGGCGTTGACCGATCCGGCGGCGGCAATCGGCAGATTTGTGCTGTTTGCCCTGCTGGGGGCAGTGGCATCGGCAACCCAAGACATTGCCATTGATGGCTGGCGCATCGATGTTGCCGATACTGCCGTGCCGATTGAACTGTTATCCGCCATCAACCAGTTCGGCTTCCGCACTGCTTCCATCGTTGGCGGCGCGATTGCTCTGCTCTTGGCCGGCACCCTTACGTGGCCGCAGGTCTATCTGGTTATGGCCGGGCTGGTCGTGATCCTGCTGCTGGCGACTTTGGCCGCTCCCGATACGCCGCGCCCCGAAAAGGCGGTGCTTTATGGCGCCCTGTCAGAACCGGGGGCCTTGAACCCACGCTTGCGTTCCGTCTTGCTGGCGATTGTTGGCGCAAGCTGGCTGTGGGCGATCCTGCGGATTGGCACGTTCATGGCGACAATGCTGGGGGATGTCCCGCCGGGGGCAGAGCGTCCTTCGGTAACCCTGTTCACCAAAACCTATGGCCCGCTGATTTTGGGGGCGACCGTCTTTGTGCCTCTGGCCGTGGCAGGGCTAGCGACGTGGCTGCGCGGTCACCCCAGCCGGGTGTTGACCCAAGCAGACCCGGTGCAAAGCGGTTTACGGGTCTTTGCAAATCACCTTTATTCAGCGCTGATTGATCCCTTGGCGGAACTGGCGGCGCGGCTTGGCTGGGGGGTTTTGGTGATCATCGGCTTCATCCTGACCTATGCGATTTGCTATAATATCTGGGCCAGCTTCGCTTATCCCTTCTACCTAGATTACTTGAAGTATTCCAAGGAAGAAGTTGCTTTTTCATCGAAAATTTTTGGCATTGTGATGACAATGCTGGGCATTAGCCTGGGTGGCTATCTCTTTGCTAGGCTGGGGCGGTTCCCCACGGTTCTCCTGGGGGCCGTGCTGCCGCCCTTGGGTAATTTCCTCTATGCCGATCTGGCCGAAGGCGGCCGCCTGATTGATGGATTTTCCCATCTCATCGGACTGGATCGGCTGGCCCAGTGGCTGGGATCGGATGATCGGCTGCTCCGCCTCTTGCTGGCGATTTGCTATGAAAACATCGCCACCGGTTTGGCCCTGACAGCCTTTGTTGCCTATGTGTCATCGGTGGTCAGCAAGAAATATGGCGCGATCCAATATGCCTTGCTGTCATCGCTTCTGTCGCTGGTCGGCACCTTGGGGCGCGGCATGGTGGGTGAGGCTTTTGATAGCTATGGCTATGCCCCGGTGTTCCGCTGGACCGCCGCTACCGCGCTGATTTCGGTGCTGTTTGTCCTGCTGGAATGGGTGCGGGTTTCGCGCGCTGACCGGCAGATCAGTCAGGACATTCCTGATTAAGCCGCAGCACGTCACCGGCAAGGTAAAGCGATCCGGCGATCAAGACATCACCTGATTCGGGCAGGGCGCCCAAAGCCGCAGTCACGCTGGCAAAGCTGCGCACCGGTAGATCACTGTGCGCGGCGAAAGCTTCAGGACTATGGGCCGCATGCCCCGGTGCTGGGACCACCGATAGCGAGAGTAAACGGCCCTTCAGCGGGGCAACAATTGCCGCCGGGTCTTTGTTCGCCAGCATGCCGATAATCAGATGCAGCGGCGGCTTATCGGCAAAGTGCTTGGCAATCGCTGCACCGGCATCGGGATTGTGCCCCCCATCCAGCCAGACCGCCCGATCCGGCACCAGCGCGGTAAGCGGGCCTTGTCCCAGCAATTGCAAGCGGGCAGGCCAGCGGGCTTGGCGCAAACCTTGGGCCATGGCTTCTGGCGATATGGCAAGCGTGCTTTGGTGGCGCAGCATGGC
>JBEGLE010000189.1:0-6535 GCA_041183725.1 Pseudomonadota bacterium
CCAACTTCGGTGATCAATTTCAACCGGACACTGGTATTTGGTCAGAACGGTAACCCTGTCTGGCAGGACTTAGTCAACACGCCAGGGTGGGAACCTAAGGCGGCACTGCTGGCTGATCCGGCTTGGCGGGCCAAGGCCCGCGAATCCTGGGATAACCAGTTCGCCCATTCCTATTTGCATGACCCCAGCGCCAATCTGCTGCGTGAAAGCGAAAGCGGTTATGGTCCAACCGGTGTAACTCTGGCGGATTACATGGCGCAAACCGGCATCACCCATGCATCGGATGCCATGGCCGAATGGGTGCTGAACAACGGTCAGGAATCCACCATCCTTAAGCGCTCTTGGGAAAAGGATGAGACCGTGCTGAACAAGTTGTTAGTAGATACCCATTCGCTGGCCAATGTTACCGATGCCGGCGCGCATGGTAAGCTGTTCTGTGGCGCTGGTTATAACGTATTCCTGCTGACCGACTATGTGCGTGATCGCAAGGTTATCTCGATAGAGCAGGGTGTGCATATGCTGACCGGCCGGCTTTCTGGCTTCTTTGGGCTTAATGATCGTGGCGTGATCGAAGTGGGCAAGGTGGCTGACATCACTGTGTTCAATCTTGATGAAATCGAGATGCGCGATGAAAAGAAGGTTTGGGATGTTTGGGACGGCACCGGTGGTCGCACCTATCGCTACACCCGCGATCCGGCCCCCATGCGCCTGACTTTGGTCGCGGGTGTGCCAACTTTCGATCATGGCGAATTTACCGGGCGCTATCCGGGTGAATTCATCGGACCGGAAGCGGGGCAGGGCAGCGACTTTGCCATTGCGGCAGAGTAAGTATTGGCTTTAGGCATAGCTGAGTAACGCTTTTGACTGTGAGCTTTCAGCAACAGCGCAAGCAGAGCAGCCGTGAGCGATTGCTCACGGCTGCTGCTGTGGCATTTTGTGAATCTGGCTACTTCTCAGTCTCGGTTGAAGATATTGCTTCTGCCGCCGGGGTTAGCCGTATGACGTTCTACCGCCATTTCAGTGGCAAGGCTGCGCTCGCGCTTGATCTGTTTCGTGAAACTGCAGCGATATCCCTGCCGCGATTTACGGGGATCACCCGGAGCGATTACCGCGATCGCCAGGTTGTGACTGCCTGGATTGCCGATCTGTTCGAAGCAGACCGCAATAGTGGCCAATTGTTGCGAGTTTTCATTCAGGCTAATGCCCAAGAAACGGATTTCAGCCAGAGCGCGCAGGAACTGATCGGTACCCTTATCTCTGAGCTGGGTAAGGTGATTCCAGCCTTTGCCTTGGATCAGTCTGCCGATCGTCGGCGCTGGCTTGAGGCATGGCTGTTGATTTATGAAATATTGGATCAGAGCAATCATGCTGCCCGTAATGCAGGGGTAGCATCAGGGCCTGAGATAATCGATATTTTGGCCGCGCGCTTCATGAAATTTGTTGGCGCCGCTTAAATTTAGCGGGGACACGATAGAATTGATCAATAACAATGCAACTGAAGTGGCTAATCCCAATGTATAATACGTTTATCTTGGTAGGCGGTGGGATTTCTTCTGAATGCATTAATCTTTAGAAGATGCGAGAGAGAAGTTCATGAGCGAAGAGCCTGCAGAAAAGCCAGCGCAATACCGGGAATATGCCTGTTTGTACTGTGGCTATATTTACGAAGAAGCGGCAGGCGATCCGGAAAATGGGATAGCCCCCGGTACAAGTTGGGAAGATATTCCAGAGGATTGGTGTTGCCCGCACTGTTCAGCCGATAAAGACGGTTTTGAACAGGCCTGATCACGTTCAAGAGACGAGAGGGGATAAGATATGACTAGCAGCACCGTTGATCTGGCAAAAAAAGATCGTGGCACTTTGTTTAACCCTGATGATGAAGCCAAGGCTGCAGGCTGGGGTACACTTGATCCTTATCCTCTGCTGGAAAAGCTGCATGATGGGCCCCCGGTGGTGAAGGGCGCGCTGGAAGACCTGATGGGTATTCCGCGGCAGTATAATACCGATCATTGGGACGGCGAAGTATACTCGATCCTGTCTTTTGAGGCAGTCAATAAGGCGTTTATGGATGCAGAAACATTCAGCAACCGGGTCTATGAAAAGCTCTCGAAGCCCGCACTAGGCGATACATTGCTCAATCTAGATGGTGGTGAACATAAGCGCTTGCGTAATGTCTCAAAGCCATGGTTCAAGCCTTCCTTCACCGATGGCTGGTGGACTGAAATGTGGACGGTCGCAGCGGTTAAAGAAATTTTTGATCGCATTACCGAAAAGGATCACGCTGATCTTAATCTCGAACTTTGTGCCCCCTTGCCGATGAGCGTGGTCTCCGCAGGTTTTGGGATACCTTCTGCTGAGGCCCTGGAATTCCGTAAAGCTCTGTTGCTGCATGGTGCTCCGGAAGAAATGGCTAAAGGCCATGCCTTTGCTGCGGAAATGCTGACCCGTTTAATGGAAGAAAGGCGGGTAAGCCCCAAGGACGACCTCATCAGTCGTTTTGTGCATGCTGATATCGAAAATGGTGATGGCACCTTGCGCAAACTTACGAATGAAGAAGCTATGCGATATTGCTTCCTGATAATCCATGCGGGTGGCGGCACGACTTGGCGGCAGATGGGCATCACCATAATGGCACTGCTAAATCACCCTGAGCAGATGGAAATTTTGCGCAAAGACCGTAGCCTGATGCGTCAAGCGCTTCAGGAGGTAACTCGCTGGTACCCAACGGATACAGCTTTTCTGCGTTATGTAGAAAAAGACACTGTACTGGAAGGGGTTGAGATGAAGGCTGGCTCCGTTGCATATCTCTGCTTGGGCACAGCAAACCGCGATCGTAAGCAGTGGGAAGATCCAGATAGCCTGAACATCTTGCGGGCCCCAAAACGCCATTTTGCATTCGGTGCCGGTGCCCATGCTTGTTTGGGGCAGCACCTTTCGCGTCAGGAAATGGAAGTGGCATTGGGCGCCATGTTTGATCGCTTGGGCGATTTGCACTGGGATCCTGATGCGCCTCCTGCAGTTTTGGGTGGTGGCACCTTGATTGGACGCGGTCCTGTCTCGCTTAATGTCCGCTACACCCCGCTTCATTGATGATTAAGATCGGGGCTGGCAGGTTGCCAGCTCCGTCTCCGGCACAGGCTGCCCAAGGTTTACGCGGCCAGTCGATAGAGGCTGATACCGTCCAAAACCGCCCATTCGGGCAATCTATTGGCAATTTCTGCTTGATGCCGGTCTATCGCAGCATGCAATTGCGCGACAAAAGCGGCAAGCGTGCTTGTGGCCGGGGGAATTGTCCAGCCAATGCGCAGGTCCAGTTCTGAAACAAAGTCTGGCAAGGCGCGGAAAATCAACTGACCTTTGGGGGTTGATTGGATCGTAGAGGCTGGAGTTATGCATATCCCGCCGCTGACCATGACCAGATCGATCATTTCCTCTGGATTGCTGGCCCACTGCCCCACTACTGGCTCGAGGCCATGTTGGCGCAACTGTTGAAGCAGCGGATTGTGATCATTGGCAATATCATGGCGCAACACGCAAACAATTGGCTCACCCGCTAATTCGGACAGGCTTGCCGGGCCCTGTAACGCGAGACGATGAGAGGGGTGGGCGGCCAGAACATAGCGCTCTTTGTGCACCAGCCTTTCAGCCAGGCGCGGGGAGCCGAGGTGCAATTCATAAAGCAAGGTGGCATCCAACTGGCCTTCGCAAATGGCTGCGGCCAGATCGCGGGAACCCGCGCGGGTAAAGGCCACGCCTGCCTCGGGATGCGCGGTGTTAAAAGCGGCCAAGGCTTCTCTTATAAAGCCATATTTACGTGCGGTTTGAACCAGCCCTAGGCGAATCTCGCGCGCTTGTTCTAGCCCAAGCCGCTGGGCTCTTTGGCCGGCTTCGACAACAGCATCTATTATGGCCAAAGCATCCCGATACAAAGCCAAACCCGCCAAAGTGGGCTTGACCCCACGCCCGCTGCGAACCAGCAGGTCGCAACCCAGTATGGCTTCCAAATCCGCAATCCGGCGCGACAAGGCGGGCTGAGCTATGTTGATATGGCGCGACGCGGCCTGGATCGACCCTTGTTCTATCGCCGCGATCAAAACGCGCAGATGCTTTATTTCCATAATGCAGGCTATGCCATTTCAGCATCAAAGGATCAATCAAAACGGCATTTGCACTTATTTTGGGTGAAGGTAATGATAACCGTAATGATAAATGACATGGCCCCACCCTCTTTAAAGGCAGTGCGGTTATGGCAAGCTTGGGGAGAAGGTTGTGCTGGATAGAGTTACACCGGGGCGCGCGGCAGCTGAACTGATTAAAGGCATCAAGGTTATTGATGTTGATACCCACCTGAGTGAACCGCATGATTTGTGGACTTCGCGGGCGCCAGCCAAATGGAAAGACCGGGTGCCTCAGGTTGTCTCTGATGGCGCAGGTGGCAAGCGCTGGGTAATTGATGGCGATCGCTTTATGGGGGTCAGTTCGGCTTGCAGCGTTGTCCATCGCGATGGTCGTCAGGCCGAGGGAATCGATTTCACTACGTGGCAGATTGATGATGTTCATCCGGCCTGCTCGCAAACCAAAGCGCGAGTGGCGCTGATGGATGAGATAGGAGTTCATGCCCAAGTCGTCTATGCCAATGTCATGGGCTTTGCCGGGCAGGGACGGGGCGAGGCCAATTCCAAGGTTTTACCGCCGCTTGACCCCGAATTGCGGCTGATTTCGACCCAGATTTTCAACGATGCGATGGGGGAGATGCAGGCAGAATCAAATGATCGTCTGCTGCCGATGGCGATGTTGCCATGGTGGGATATTAAGTTGGCCGTGGCCGAGGCCGAGCGTTGCTTTGCCATGGGGATGCGCGGGATTAATATTAACTCTGATCCCCATACTCAGGGTATGCAGGATCTTTCTGGTGACTATTGGTATCCGCTTTGGGAACTGTGCCAAGACCGCAATATTCCAGTGAATTTTCATATCGGGGCCAGTGATGCCTCGATGAGCTGGTACGGCGATACGCCCTGGCCTTCGCAAACCCCGGCCAACAAGCTGTCGATCGGCGGCACAATGATGTTCATTTCTAACGCCCGGGTGATTTGCAACATTATTGCATCAGGCATGCTGGATCGCTTTCCGCGGTTGAAATTCGTTTCGGTGGAAAGCGGTATAGGTTGGCTGCCTTTTATCCTTGAGGCGCTGCAATACCAGATGGATACCTCAAGTAGCCACCGTTATGAATTGACCGCGCTCGAATATTTCCGACGGCAGATGTATGGCTGCTTTTGGTTCGAAAATCAGGATAGTGCGGCAGCGATCCGCAAGCTGGGCATTGACAATGTTCTGTTTGAAACCGACTTTCCGCACCCCACCTGCCTGTATCCCGATCCTTTCGGAAAAGTGGCAGAGGGCCTTTCCTCACTGAGCGAAGGGGAGCGCCGAAAGGTTTTGAGCACCAATGCGGCCGCACTATACCAGATCGCTATTTGAGACACGGGCGCCATTTGAAATACTGGCATCTATCGCGGAAGAGGACGGGGCGTGACAGAGTGTGGGACGATCACCCGCGAGCAGGTTTTGGAAAACCTGAAGGCTAGTGGGGCAGATTCGGCAGATTGGGCGGCAGTCAGCCAGCTTTTGCTGCAGCGCTATAGCTGCAGGGCATTCCGGCCTGATCCCGTGGCCAAAGCCCCATTGGCCGAGATCTTTGCGGTTGCACAGTTTTCTGCTAATTGGTGTAATGCGCAAGCGTGGCAGGTGATTGTGACCGAGGGCGAGGCGACAGATCGCTTTCGTCAGGCGCTGACTGCTTTGGTGGCCGATCCACCGGCTGGCTCGCGGCCTGACATTGCCTTTCCAGTGAAATACGAAGGCGCCTTTGCCCAGCGGCGTCGCGATGCCGGGCTGGCGCTTTACCAAAGCGCGGGCATTACGCGTGAAGACAAGGCAGGCGCCTTGCAGCAGATGCAGGAGAATTACCGTCTGTTCGGCGCACCGCATGTCGCGATTGTGACGACTGAGGCCGATCTCGGGACCTATGGCGCAGTCGATTGCGGGATCTACCTCGCCAATCTGATGGCGCTTATGCAAGCCCGTGGTCTTGCCTCGATTGCGCAGGGGGCCTTGCCACGCTTTTCTGAGCAAATTCGGGCGTTCTTTGATATTCCAGATAACCGTCACGTGCTTTGCGCCCTGTCATTTGGCTTTGCTGACGATACCGCGCCGGTAAACCAGTTTCGCACCACCAGAGCAGAAGTCGACCAGGCTGTGCGCTGGGTTAGCGAATAGGGCACGGGCATGTGGGATGATGGTGCTATGTGGGCCGGGGCGCGGGAAGGGCAGCTGCTTTTGCGCCGGTGCCAAGCCTGCGCAACGATTTGCCACCCTCCTCTGCCGATGTGCCCGCATTGCCAAGCCATGACCTGGCAAGCGCTAGTGGCAAGCGGCAAGGCTCGCCTTGTTTCCTGGCTTGTTTCCCAGGATTCTGCTGATACCGATGCGGCGAAGCCAATCGTGATCGTTGTCTGCTTGGAAGAAGGCG
>JBEGLE010000190.1:0-5156 GCA_041183725.1 Pseudomonadota bacterium
TTTTGATATTGCGCCGCGCTGACCAATTTGAGGGGAACAATGATGGCTCAGCTTAAGGCCAATGGTATTCCTGGAGCGTGGTTTCTGCAAATCAGTGCCATGGGCCAAGATCTGCCTGATCCGCTCAGCGCTGTTTTTTGTTGCCGCTATCGCGGAAAACTGTGCCAGAGCCGTAGCTAGCTAATGAAACAGCCTATGCCGAGGGGAGATGTCTGTGGCACTGGATAGTGAACTGCGCGCCGCCTTGGTGCTTCCCGCAGTCTGTGCGCCGATGTTCCTGGTTTCCAATCCCGTTCTGGCGCGTGAAGCATGCCTTGCCGGGATTATGGGCAGCCTGACGCGGGCCAATGCCCGCAGCCTCACTGAATTCGAGGGCTGGTTGACAATGATCGGCGCAGCCCGAGCGCAAAAGTGCGCGCAGGACCCCACAGCCCGGGTAGGCCCGCTGGCTGTTAATCTGCTGACCCGCCTGCCCGAAGCAGAGCTCGATCACGAAATCGCTCTATGCCGCCAGCACGGGGTGGAAATTTTCATCAGCGCCAGTGGCAACCCCACCCAGATCGCCGACAAGGTCCATGCCCAGGGCGGTAAACTGTTTCATGATATTACCAGTTTCAAATTTGCCCAAAAAGCCATCGATGCCGGGGTTGATGGGCTGACCTGCATCGGATCGGGCGGCGGCGGCCATTCGGGAACGATCAACCATCTTGCTCTGATTCCCCGCATCCGCCAGATTTTTAAAGGCACACTGCTAATGGCCGGCGGCATCGCAACCGGCGCGGCTATCCGGGCCGCGGAAGTGCTGGGGGCAGATCTGGCCTATATGGGCACCCGCTTTATTGCTACGCGAGAAGCGGGGGTCGATCCCGCCTATCACCAAATGCTGTTAGACGGCACCGTGGATGATCTGCTCTATACGCGTGAAGTGTCTGGGGTTCCCGCTAATTGGCTGGTCCCCTCTCTGGCGCGCCAGGGGCTTGATCCCGCCAACCTGCCAGCGCCGAGGCGCACAGGAATAACCACAGACCATTTGCCAGCCGGGGTTCAGCCTTGGAAAAATCTCTGGTCTGCCGGGCAGGGAATCGAACTAATCCACGATATTCCGAGCGTGGCAGATCTGGTTGTTCGTTTGCGAGAGGAATATGTTGCTGCCTGTGAAAGCGCCAGCATGGCTGATGTGGCGCGCATAGCTGATCGGGCTGATCAGCTTGCCAGAGGCAAAGACACCTGAATTTTCTAGGCACGGCAATGCCTGACTGACAAAATAGGATATTGGAAGGAATACATGATGCGAGATTATCGGCGATTCTACATTGACGGCGCATGGGTTGCCCCGGCAGGCACCGCACAATTAGAGGTAATCAATCCCGCGACAGAAGGGGTGGCCGGCCATATCGCTATGGGCAATGCCGAGGATGTTGACCGCGCCGTCATGGCCGCACGGCGGGCCTTTGGCACCTGGTCACTCTCAACCGTAGCACAGCGCATAGATCTGCTGGGGGCGATTGCAGCCGAATATCACAAGCGAATGCCAGATCTGGCGGATGCCATTACCGAGGAAATGGGCGCACCAGCAGCCCTTGCGCGCGCGGCACAAGTGCCAACAGGGCTTGGTCATCTTATGGGCGCCCTTGAGATTCTCAAGACCTTCGCATTTTCAGAAGACCGCGGCAGCACCCGTATCTTCAAGGAACCAATCGGTGTCTGCGGCCTGATCACCCCTTGGAATTGGCCGCTCAACCAGATCACCTGCAAGGTCGCCCCGGCATTGGCCACCGGCTGCACCATGGTGCTCAAGCCATCAGAAGTAGCCCCCTTTTCAGGGCACATCTTTGCCGAAATCATGCATGCCGCGGGGGTGCCAGCGGGCGTGTTCAATCTGGTGAATGGCGACGGCCCCGGTGTCGGTGTGCCTCTGTCATCCCATCCACACGTTGATATGATGTCGTTCACCGGATCAACCCGCGCCGGCATTGAAGTCGCGCGTAACGCTGCACCCACCGTTAAGCGCGTAGCCCAGGAATTGGGCGGGAAAAGCCCAAATATCTTGTTGGATGACAGCAGCCTGCCCCATAATGTTGCGGCGAGCGTCAAAGCGGTTATGGGCAATTCAGGCCAGACCTGCAGCGCTCCAACCCGTCTTCTGGTGCCAGAAAGCCGCATGGCTGAAGTGATCACTGCGGCACACGAAGCCGCTGCAGTGATCTTGGTTGGTGATCCATTGGGCAATGCAACCATGGGCCCGGTAGTCTCAAAGGCACAGTTTGAAAAGATCCAGCGCTTGATCCAAACAGGTATCGACGAAGGGGCGACCCTCGTAACTGGCGGAACAGGCCGCCCCGATGGGCTGGACAAAGGCTATTTCGTGAAACCGACCATATTCGCCCATGTTACCAGTGATATGACCATTGCCCGCGAAGAAATTTTCGGTCCGGTCTTATCCATCCTCGGCTATGCCTCGCTAGATGATGCGATCGCGATCGGCAATGACACTGAATATGGGCTTGCTGGTTATGTTCGCGGAGACGACCTAGAGCTAGCTCGCGCGGTTGCCGCGCGCCTTCGCGCCGGACAGGTCTCGATCAACGGCGCTTTCGACATGAGCGCCCCGTTCGGTGGTTATAAAATGAGCGGCAACGGCCGGGAATGGGGCGAATACGGCTTTCATGATTTCCTCGAAATCAAAGCCGTAGTTGGCTTCACCGCGGCCCGATAAAACCTGATCTCCCCCCCGCAAGGTTACACCTGCGGGGAGGGGGATTTTCGCTGGCCTCAAAAGTTGCGAACGGCAAGAACGCAAAAAGCCCCCTTTCGGGGGCTGCTGTGCGTGGATTTTGTAATCGATAGATCCAATGCTTGGTTGCGGGGGTAGGATTTGAACCTACGACCTTCAGGTTATGAGTGGCAGTCGTAAGTAATTGTAAATGCTACGACATATCCGACATAAGCACGATATAACCGACACATGCGCGGACGTCTAACAGGTCCCCTCCCCCGCTGGTTTGCGACGGCGTTTGCCGCCTTTTGCCCCCTCTTGCTTCCACAGTGCTTACAGCCCGTCCAGCGTAGGTGCCCCAAATACCTGCTGTGATTCGAGCGGGATTCCTTCGGGCGTGCCCTGCGCCGCTCTTTAACTAACGCGCCGCATATGCCCTAGCACGCTTATTTTCCTTTTATTACTTTTTTCAATATGTTCGCTGACTTCAAAGGCGCTGATCAGCACCCGTGTCGTCGGCCATGGCAAGACCGGTCGCATCGAAGTGGGCCGCCAACCACTGGGATGCAACCTGCCTGCCACGGTCGAAAATCCGATCGACAGAAGTGACACGGACATGGCTAAGATAACCAAACGCACGGTCGAGACGGCCGCCCCTAGGGACAAGGAGTATTACATCTGGGACGAGGACATCCCGGGCCTTGGCCTGCGGGTTCTTCCCTCAGGGCGCCGGCAATACATCGTCCAGTATCGCGCTGGACGGCGATCACGCCGGATCTCGCTCGGCCCCAGCACCATCCTTACCACCGAACAGGCACGCAGCCGGGCTCTCGCCATCCTTGCTGATGTCCGCAGTGGCAAAGATCCAGCTGCAGACCGAGAGGCGCGTCGAGACGCGTTGCTGGTCAAGGAGCTCGCCGAGCGGTTCGACCAGCAGCACATCTCGCTGCGGATCAAGGCCAGCACCGCCAAGGGTTACAGGCGCTCGCTCGCAAAATTCATCCTGCCCAAGCTGGGGCAGATGGTGATCACGGATGTCACCCGCGCTGACGTTGCCAAGTTCCATCATGACCTGCGGCACATCCCCTATGAGGCAAACCGCTGCCTCGAGATCATCTCCAAGATGTTCAACCTGGCCGAGCTGTGGGGGCTGCGGTCCGACGGCAGCAATCCCCGCCGCCTGATCCAGAAGTACCCCGAGGTGAAGCGGGAGCGGTTCCTCAGCCTCGATGAGATCAAGCATCTGGGCGACGTACTGCGGGAGGTCGAGCAGGAAGGCCGTGAGATGCCCTCGGCGATCCTAGCGATCCGGCTGCTTCTTTATACCGGTTGTCGGCTCAGCGAGATCATGACCCTGCAGTGGGATTACGTCGATCTCGAAGAGCGGGTGTTGAACCTTCCGGATTCCAAAACCGGTGCCAAGAAGGTGTTCCTCGGGAAGCCCGCTCGTGAGCTCTTGGAAAACGCACCTCGCCTGCCCGACAACCCATGGGTGATCACTGGAACGCTACTAGGGCGGCGGCTGACCGACCTGCAGCCGTTCTGGCAGCGCGTGCGTGCCCGCGCTGGACTATCCGAAGTGCGGATCCATGACCTGCGCCATACCTTCGCATCAACAGCAATTGCTGCAGGGCACTCTCTGCCCATAATCGGGAAGCTGCTGGGCCATACCCAGGTACAGACCACGGCGCGCTACGCCCACCTCGCAGCCCAGCCCGCTATGATTGCGGCGGACTCGATTACCGATGTGCTGGATAGGGCGATGGCGGCTTGAGGCGATGGGAAGTCGACCGGAATCCAACTCTCTTTGCCAACTAACCTATTGAATTAGATGAACCGTATTTTGAGTTCGAATCCCCCGCGGACCCGCCTAAAAAACTTTGCTTTCAGCATTTGGACAAGAAGCTAGAGCCTCAGAGGAGGTAGTGCGCTGCGCGCCGACGAAGTGTCGCCCCGCTGAGCACCGGCCACGTCCAGCTTGTTAATCAAGCTATCCTGACAAAAAAAGGACCAGCGACATTGCGAAATGTCGCTGGTCAGTGGGTGGCTCGAATAGCTTGGCCGGATCCAGCGCTAACTGCCCATATTAGCCTTAGCAGCCGCCAGCCTTGCGATAGGCACACGGAAGGGTGAAGCGCTGACGTAATCCAGTCCCTGGGCTTCGCAGAACGCAATTGATGCGGGGTCGCCTCCGTGTTCGCCGCAGATGCCCAGCTTGATGCCTTCCCGCGTCTTGCGACCGCGTTCCGCGGCCATTTCGACCAACTGACCGACGCCTTCGATGTCGAGGCTGACAAACGGATCGCGGGCGAAGATGCCCTGTTCGACATAGGCGGGGAGGAACTTTCCAGCATCGTCGCGGCTGAGGCCAAGCGCGGTCTGGGTGAGATCATTGGTGCCGAACGAGAAAAACTCGGCCGACTTCGCGATATCGCCGGCG
>JBEGLE010000191.1:0-4510 GCA_041183725.1 Pseudomonadota bacterium
GGCTACGGCCTAGGGGATTGTCCTTAGGTGGATGTCGCGTGCCGCCACGCGCCGGGGGCGATCCCGTCAACGCTCCAATCCCCAATGGTCCACCGCACCAGGCGCAAGGTGGGGTGGCCAATGGCTGCGGTCATGCGCCGCACCTGACGATTGCGGCCTTCACGAATGGTCAGTTTGATCCAGCAATCAGGCACGGTCTTGCGAAAGCGCACCGGCGGATCGCGGGGCCAGAGGGCTGGCTCGGCGATGCGTTCGACGCTGGCGGGCAGGGTCATGCCATCTTTCAGCCGCAGCCCTTGCCGCAATTGATCAAGACTGGATTCTTGCACATCGCCTTCGATCTGCACCAAATAACATTTCGGGGTTTTATAGCGCGGATCCGCGATGCGAGCTTGCAGGCGGCCATCATCGGTTAGCAGCAGCAGCCCCTCGCTATCCAGATCAAGCCGCCCGGCGGGATAGACCCCCGGCAGATCGATGAAATCCGATAGGGTTGGGCGCGGTGAGGGGGATTTGCTATCGGTAAATTGCGGCAGGACACCAAAGGGTTTGTTGAACAGGATGAGCTGGGTCATGGCTGCGGTTTAATCCTCTGCTGCCAATGTGATGCTGCCCTGATTGAACAGAGCGGTGATCAGGGCGATCAAGGCTTTGGGCGGGGCGCTATCAGCCTCTGATACCCATTGGTCTTGTGCGCAGAGCTGTTCGGCAAAGGCGCGGGTTTCTGCACCGCAGTCATAACTGGCCCCGTCGACAAACAAGTGCACGGCATCGGTACCTTGGCGGATAAACGAAAAACGGCTGGCCGGATTGCGGGTCAGCAGCGGACTATTCCCCAGCACGTTACGCACCTGCTCCTCGGTAAGCGGGGCATCGGGCTGCCAATCAATGTCTGGATATTTGGGGGCGCTGCTGTGTTCCCCAAACCAGCGGGCAAAGGCTGCGCGATCGGCCAAGGCCTCGGTCACCATAGCGTGCATTTGGGCGATAGCAGTGGCGGAAATTTCGCCGGGATTGCTTTGTTGTTGCAGGTCGGGATCGGCATAGCGATCCTCGTCCGGCATGGCTTCGGCCAGATGATCGCACCAGCCCATCAGCAGATCGTGGCGCGATGGGGTGCGAAAGCCGATCGAATAGGTCATGCAATCATCACCCAAGGCCACGCCATTGTGGGCCATACCGGGCGGGACATAGAGAATGTCTCCGGGTTCCAGCACCCATTCTTGCGTGGGTGTGAAATCTGCCAGCAAGCGCAGATCAGCGTGCGGCAGCAGCGGGGTATCTGCATCACAAAGCGCCCCCAATTGCCAGCGACGACGACCCAGCCCTTGGACCAAAAACACATCGTACTGGTCGCTGTGCGGGCCAACCCCGCCTTGGTCGCTGGCATAGCTGACCATCACATCGTCAATCCGCCAGTTGGGAACGAAACGGAACGGGGTGATCAGGTCTGCCACATCAGGCACATGGTGATCGACCGCCTGAACCAGCAAGGTCCAAGGCTGGGCGCCCAATTGGGCAAAGCGGCTTTCGGCAAAGGGGCCATGCTCCAATGACCACGACCGGTCTGTCTGAACGATCAGCCGCGATTCGATCTGATCTTCGCAGGCCAGACCGGCCAATTCATCGGGTTCCAGCGGATTGACCCATTCCGGCCAAGCCTGACGGATCAGCAGGGGTTGCTTCTGCCAGTAATCCCGCAGGAACAGGGCGATATCGAAATCACGAAAGGACATGGGCGCTCGCCAAGAATAATTGCGGTCCTGATGTGGCGGGCCGCGCCGCGTAAATGTACGCGTCTTATTCCATGGCCTTGGCGGCAAAAGCGCCCTGAGTCAAAGCGGCATGGCTAAATCGCTGGCCGGTAATCTTCACCGCGCAGGGTCAAGATATAGGCGGCCAAATCGCCAGTGTGTTTGTGATTAACTTTAAAGTTCATCGCTTCGGGGAAATTGTGTGAATCGTCCAAAAAGCGGCCAAAAGTCAGGGCTGACAGCGCTGGCATATTGGCAATCGCATCAAACGGCGGAGAGGCCGGGTTGGGCGATGTGGCATTGGCCGTGATGCCATGGCAGGCGGCGCAGTGGGCCTTGGCAAAAATATAACCCTTCTTGGCGCGGCCAGACAGCGGCTGCGGTTTTATCCTGAGACTGGCCGAGGCGTGCGGCGCACTGGCCAGTGATGAATTGGCCAGAGGCGCAGCAAGAACAGGCGGGCCAACAACACTACCAATAACACTGCCAATAACACTGGTGGTAAGGGCGATCAGCGCAAGGGCGGTTAACTTGGTCATGCGCCCTATCTATCACCCCTGCCTAGGCGGGGCGAGAGGCTTGTTGTGCCACGATTGCGATTGCGGCGGCAATCGCGGCGTCACGGCTGAGGCTGGATGTATCGAGCGTAACCGCATCGGCGGCCGCAATCAGCGGGGCGGTGCTACGACTGCGATCACGCGCGTCGCGCGCGGCCAGATCATCAGCAATGGCCGCCAGTGAAACCGTGCGGCCGCTATCCTGCATTTCCCGAAAGCGGCGCTCTGCGCGGGCCGCAACGCTGGCGATAACGAACAGCTTGGCCTCTGCCTCTGGCGCGATCACCGTGCCAATATCGCGCCCATCCAGCACCGCGCCGCCGGGCTGGGTGGCGAAGCGGCGTTGCCGTTCAAACAGGGCTTGGCGCACGGCGGGATGCACCGAGACCCGGCTGGCCAGCCCGCCGCTGGCTTCGGATCGCAGTTCCGGATCGGCCAGCAGCGTATCAGCAAAGGCGCAGGCAGCAAGGGCATCGGTTTCGTTATCGGGATTGCCACCATTCAGCGCGACTTGCCGTCCAACCGCGCGATAGAGCAGGCCGGTATCAAGATGCGGTAGGCCAAAATGGGCAGCCAATGCTTTGGCGATTGTGCCTTTGCCCGAAGCCGTGGGGCCATCCACCGCGATAATCATACCTGACCTCGCATACGCCAAGCCTTGATCAGCCCCCAGATAGCGATCGCCGCCCAGAAGAATTCGAGCACCAGCGAGGCCGGGTTGCGGTTGACCAGCAGCGAGACGGTCAGCAGTGCGGCACCGGCGAGGTTGACGCCATGCTGAATGAAGGGATTGGGCGCTTTACGTCCCGTGGCATAAGCATAGGCGAAGATGATGCAGATCATGCCAGCGAAACCGGCGCTGTTGGCGGCCAGCGGGCTCATCCGGCAAGGCCGTCGAGCAGAGACTCGAACATCGGGAAGCTGGTGGCGATGGGCCGGGTATCGTCCACCTCCACACCGCTATGGCTGACAAGCCCGGCTACGGCCATGCTCATGGCAATGCGATGGTCAAGGTGGGTGGCAACCGGCGCGTTATTGGCACCGGGCAGCATTTCGCCGCCGGTTCCATCGATGATCAGGCCGTCTTCGGTTTCGGTTACCCGTGCACCGGCCTGTTGCAGCGCGACGCGCATCACGGTGATCCGGTCCGATTCTTTAACCCGCAATTCTTCCAGCCCCGTGGTGATCGTACGACCTTGGGCCAGGGCGGCGGCGACGAACAGCACCGGGAATTCATCCACCATGCTGGGTACCACGGCCGGATCAACGGCAATGCCGGTTAGCAGGGAATGGCGCACACGCAGATCAGCCACCGGTTCCCCGCCCACTTCGCGGCGATCCTGTTCTTCAATTGATCCGCCCATAAGCCGCAACACATCAAACAGCGCGGCGCGGGTGGGGTTCAGGCCCACATTGTGAATCACCAGATCAGAGCCCGGCACCAGCAAGCCCGCCACCACGAAAAAGGCGGCGGAAGAAGGATCACCGGGCACAACAATCTGTTGGGGTTTGAATTCCGCTTCGCCGCGCAGGCGAATAATGCGGGTGCCATCGGCCTCGGTTCCAACCTCCAACTCAGCGCCAAAGCCCTTAAGCATCCGTTCGGAATGGTCGCGAGTCGGCACCGGTTCAATCACCGTGGTGATCCCCGGGGTATTCAGACCGGCTAGCAGGATCGCGCTTTTGACCTGGGCCGAGGCAACGGGCAGGCGATAGGTGATCGGCACCGCAGGGAAGGCGCCGCGCATAGTCAGCGGCAGGCGGCCGCCCGGGGATGGGACGAAATCAGCCCCCATCAGCGCCAGCGGATCGATCGCGCGGCCCATCGGACGCTTGGACAGGCTGGCATCGCCAACAAAGGTTGCGCTGATCGCGTGGCTGGCGACCAAACCCATCAGCAAGCGGGTGGACGTACCAGAATTGCCCATGTCCAGCGCCGCTTGGGGTTGCAGTAGTCCGCCTACGCCCACGCCGTGAATACGCCATTCACCATCATCGCGGCGTTCAATCTGTGCGCCCATTGCTCGCATGGCGGCGGCGGTGGAGAGCACGTCTTCGCCTTCGAGCAGGCCGGTCACGCGGCTTTCGCCAACGGCCAAGGCAGAGAGCATCAGCGCGCGGTGGCTGATCGACTTATCGCCGGGCACACGAATAGCGCCGCGCAGTGGGCCAGCGGGCAAAAAGCGGCGGGGGCGCATC
>JBEGLE010000192.1:0-3773 GCA_041183725.1 Pseudomonadota bacterium
GCGATATAGCCTGCTGGCCGCGCCGCTGCTGGTTGCAGCGACCATTCCCTCCACCCCCGATCTCGGCATTGCAGAAGGCCGCTGCCGCCCGAACGAACACGGGCCGGCGTTCCTCGTCGACGTGAACGGCCTGATGGATCGCAAGGGCATGCTGAAGCTGGAGGTTTACCCGGCGAATGACGGCGACTTTCTGCAAGACGACAACATCCTGATTTCCGCCGGGAAGACTTTCCGCCGCGTCGAACTGCCCGTCCCGGCCAGTGGCCCTGTGCGGATGTGCGTGCGGGTTCCCGGCCCGGGCAACTATGCCGTAACCGTCCTGCATGATCGCGACAGCAACCGGAAATTCGGCTGGCGGGTCGATGGCGTGGGCTTTTCCGGCAATCCGAAACTGGGGTGGAGCAAACCCAAGGTAGCCGACGTCACCACGCCCGCCCGTGCGGCCCCCACGGCAATTTCCGTCGTGATGAACTATCACCATGGCCTGGGAATGCGGCCGCTGAAATAGGACGCCTGCCGATGAAGATCGTCGATGTCTGCGCCTTCTATTCCCCTCAGGGCGGCGGGGTAAAAACCTATATCGGGCAGAAGCTGGCGATCGCGGAACGTCTCGGCCATGACATCACGGTGCTGGCGCCGGGCGACGTCGAAAGCGTGATCGCGGTCAGCCCGAACGCACGCATCCGCACCCTTGCATCGCCGCGTTTTCCGCTTGATCACAAATACTGGTACTTCCGCGATCAACAGCAGCTGCACGCTGCGCTGGACGATCTGAACCCGGATTTTGTCGAGGCATCATCAGTATGGCGCAGCCCGCTGATGGTGGCCGAATGGCGACCGGCCGTGCCCAAGGCGCTGATCATGCATGCGGACCCGCTGGCAGCCTATGCCTATCGCTGGCTGGAACCCCTGCTCAGCCGCAGCACCATTGACCGGCGGCTGAACCGGTTCTGGGACCACCTGCGCAACCTTGGCCGCATGTATGACGTGGTCATCTGCGCCAGTCAGGATCTGGCAAGCCGCATGCAGCAAGGCGGGGTCGCCAATGTCCTGACCGTGCCAATGGGGATCGAAGCGAACCGCTTTTCCGCAGGCAGGCGTGATCCGGAACTGCGCACCAGCCTGCTGGCGCAATGCGGCCTCGGCCCCGATGCAACCTTGCTGGTTTCAGCCGGGCGGCTGGCCCCTGAAAAGCGGCTGCCGATGCTGATCGACGCAGTGACGACGGCCGGCCAGCACCGCCCGGTCGCCCTCGCCATTTTCGGTGAAGGGCGCGAATACAACCATGTCATTCGCGCCATTGCCGGAAATCCCCACGTCCGCCTGTTCCGCCCGGAACGCGACCGTGAACGCTTCGCCACCCTGCTCGCCAGTTGCGATGCCCTGTTGCACGGTTGCGAAGCGGAAACCTTCTGCATGACCGCGGCCGAAGCCAGCGCCAGCGGCGTCCCGGTGATCGTGCCCGATCGCGGCGGCGCATCGGATTTCGCGCAGGATGGCATGGGTATCTACTACCAGTCAGCCGACTGCGCCGATCTGGTGCGCGCCATTCTGGAATTGCCGCAGCGGTTCGTCCCCCCGCCCGGCCCATCGGCTGTCCGCAGCATGGACGATCACTTCGCCGCGCTGTTCGCCATTTACGAACAGCTTCGGCAAACCCACGCTAGCCGCGCCGCCTGAAGCGATCAGAGATAAAGCAACGCCAGATTGGCGATGACATAGGCTGACCCGACGGCCTGCCAAACGCAGCTGTCGTTTCTACCCCAAAGGCTGACACCTCACCTGCCGAGAGCGGATACCCAAATTGGGCCAATCGCATTTTCTGCCACGGAAAGAGTGAATAGAAAACCGGCTCGGGAACGTGCACCAGAGAGGGGGCAAGGGTGGGAAAACAAAACCGCAAGAGCGAATTGCCTCCGTTGATCGAGATAGGGCAGCGCATACAAACTGCCCGAAAGCAGCGAAAAATGAGCGTTGCGCGCCTATCCGACCGAACCAAGGTCTCTTCACGATACATCGAACACATCGAGGCAGGCGATTTCGATAAACTGCCAGGTCGATCATACGTGATCGGTTTCACGAGATTGATCTGCACGGCGCTGGAATTGGAACAAGCGGACGTGATCGAGACGATCAAATCAGAGATGTACCCGCACCATCAGTCCCAAATGGAAGCGCCGGTCGCAGGGGGACAACGCACGCTGTTGGCCAGACTGGCGGATATGATCAAATCCACCTTCTGAAGCCGCAGGCATCAAGAAGAGGCAAGTTCATGCCCCCCCTGATGGCCACAGCAGAACATCACACCCATTGCTGGCAACCGCCAAAATCGGATTTTGATGCTCTCCGATGGTTTATCGGATCTAGTGGCCAATCCAGACTCTGGTATTTAAACTCTGACGGTTGCCAAGATTCAAGCCGCTGCAGAAACACCGTATCCCCACCGCCTCGCACAGCCCAAAACCGGGCAAGACAAGGCCTTCAGCGGAACGCTTCGCCGGGCTTTACTCCGCAGGCTTTGAACACCAGCGCAGCCGGACAAAAACCGGTGAATGCAGCCTGTATCATGTTAAGCCCTGCAAACACGGAAAGACCGATCCAGTAAGGGTGGACGAAATGGGCCAGTGCGATGCCGGTCAGCACAACAAACCCGGCAAATACGAAAATAACGCGATCCAGAGACATGACGCCCCCTCCTTATTAAACGTACAATTCGAAAATAATGGCTGGGCGGCTCACCCGCAGAGATAGAACCGCCCACCTTCCATTTCAGGCGCTAGCCTGTTTTGCTTTGATAGCGATCGTGATGACCGAGCAGAGCATCCAGAAGCCGCCACCGATACCCATCACGCCATATTCTGCCGGACTTCCGCCAGTGAAAAATTTCATCATACCCATGGCGAAACCGAAAAGGCCGCCAAGGTAGAACAACCAAACAGCCAGTCCCAGAAGTGTCTTGTCTATTTGCATTTCCCTCCATCAAAACAATTTAAGCAGTGCCACTGGCTGCATGACCGAAGCCTGATCTTCGCAGCAGGCCAAGATGATTGAGCGCACCGCGGACAGCGTCCTGAGCTGCCGAAATGCCAATCCCGGCCCGCACCATCAGGAATATGCCGAGGCAACAGGACGTCAGGAATCGCGCTTCCATGCCGATAGCAGTGTCATTTGAAATCTGCCCGTCGCGAACAGCACCGGACAACGCATTGGAGAATGCGATGTGCAGGCGCTCGAAATAGCGATCGATCGACGGCTGCAAATCCGGGTCGTTGCCACCCAGTTCTGCGGCGGTGTTGCACATCAAGCAGCCCAAACCGATGGATGCCGAGACAGACTCCGAAAAGACGTGAAAGAGGGTCGCAATGTCATCCAGATTGGCCGATTGCGCCTCAAGCGGCCCGAACAACTGGCTCACCACCAGCGCATCGTAATGGCTCAGGGCAGCAGCGAAGAGCCCTTCCTTGCTACCAAACTCAGAATAGACGCTATTCCGGTTCACGCCGAGTTCCCGAACGAGAACTTCGGTAGACGCTCCCTTGAAGCCCTGGCGATGGAAAACGCCAAGGGCCGAAGCAACCAAGGCCTCCCTCTCGTATCCCTTCTTGCGCCCCATCCGTAAACACCCATGGCCACGCACAAGCTGCGTCCGAACGAGCCATATCTAACTGATCAGTTAGATTCAAATGGTTTCAAGAGGGCATGAGATGTGAAGCAGAGGTTTGAACCCCACTCAGAACAGTCGTGTCACACGACTATTCATGACGCGACGAAAC
>JBEGLE010000193.1:0-8127 GCA_041183725.1 Pseudomonadota bacterium
CGTTTTAACGAGGAGCGGGCGAATTATATCCTAACCGGCAGTCGTCCCGATCTGGAGGCTGGGGTCTTGGCGATCCGCGAGGTCTTGCAAACCTTGCCCAAACGGCCCGGTGTTTACCGGATGCAGGATGCCCGTGGAGAAGTTCTCTATGTGGGCAAGGCCAAGGCGTTGAAGAACCGCGTGGCGAATTATACGCAGGTCGATCGGCTAACCCTGCGGATCCAGCGCATGGTGGCGCAAACCCGGTCGATGACTATTGTCACCACCAACACAGAAGCCGAGGCGCTGCTGCTTGAGGCGCAACTGATCAAGCGTTATCGCCCGCCATACAATGTGCTGATGCGGGACGATAAATCGTTTCCTTTCATCCTGTTGCGCGCCGATCACGATTTTCCAAGGATTATGAAACACCGCGGGGCGCGCAAGGCCAAGGGTAATTATTATGGCCCCTTTGCCAGCACCACCAGCGTGAACACCACGGTCAATGCCATGCAGAAGTTGTTTCTGCTGCGCAGTTGCAACGATGGTTTTTTTTCGCGCCGCGATAGGCCGTGTTTGCTCTATCAAATCAAGCGATGCTCTGCACCCTGTGTTGGGCGGATAAACAAGGCAGACTATGAAGAATTGGTGAGCGAAGCGCGCGATTTTCTGGGCGGTAAATCGAACGCGGTTCACCAGAAGATCGAAACGCAGATGCACGAGGCGGCGGAGGCTTTGGATTTTGAACGCGCGGCGCTGCTGCGCGATCGTCTGCGTGCGGCAAGCTTCATTCAGGGCAATCAGGCGATCAATGCCGAAGGCCTTGGCGACGCCGATATTTTTGCCCTTGCGGTGAAGGGGGGGCATGTGGCGATCCAGGCCTTTTTCTTCCGGGGCGGTCAGAACTGGGGCAACCGCGCCTTCTTTCCCACCCATACCGAAGACTTGGCCGAAGCTGAGGTGCTGCAAAGCTTCTTGGGGCAGTTTTACGCGGAAGTCCCCCCGCCAAGGCTCATATTAGTTGATCGCGACTTGTCGGAAGTAGACCTGATAGCCGAAGCCTTTACCGAAGGTGCAGGGGGCAAAGTCGAGATTGCAGTGCCCCAACGCGGAGATCGCCGCCGCTTGATCGAGCAGGCCAGCCGCAATGCTGCCGAAGCCTTGGATCGCCGTTTGGCTGAGCGCGGAAGTAAGGCCAAGGTGCTGCGTGATCTGGCTGAATTTTTGGATATGCCCGATGTGCCGCAGCGCATCGAAATTTACGATAACAGTCATATTCAAGGCACCCACGCACTGGGCGGCATGGTTGTGGCCGGGCCAGAAGGCTTCCTGAAAAACCAGTACCGCAAATGGAATATCAAACGGCCTGAAACCGCGCCGGGCGATGACTTTGCCATGATGCGTGAAGTGTTCGCGCGCCGCTTTGCCCGGGCGATGGAAGAAGACCCAGATCGGCAGAATGGCACATGGCCTGATTTGGTCTTGATTGATGGCGGCAAGGGACAGCTTTCTGTCGTGCGCGAGACGTTGGAGGAGTTGGGAATCGAGGACCTGCTGCTGGTTGGTGTATCAAAAGGTCCCGATCGCAATGCCGGGCGCGAGCAATTTCACTTTGTTGATGGGCGCGAGAAATCTTTGCCGCTCAATTCGCCGGTGCTGTTTTACCTGCAGGTCTTGCGCGATGAAGCGCACCGGTTTGCGATTGGTGCGCATCGCGAAAAACGCAGTCGGGCGATCAGTGCCAGTCCGCTCGATGAAATACCCGGTGTTGGCCCAGCTCGTAAACGCGCTCTTTTGTTGCATTTCGGCACAGCAAGCCGCGTAAGGGGGGCCTCATTGCAGGATTTGCAAGCTGCCCCGGGTGTCAGCACGGCCGTGGCGCAAGCGGTCTATGATTTCTATCATCCGGGTGGCTAAGCAAAGCGTGTATAAGGACGGATCAATCTACAGGAGTGATGCACAATGACTAAGCGGCTCTTGGAGAAATTCGGTGTCGAAGAAGGTGGGTTCTTTGTGCTTGTCACTTTGATCACCCTGGCTTTTGCTTGGCTCATGGCGCCCTATTTTGGCGCCATTTTATGGGCTGTTGTCTTAGTCATAGTTTGTCAGCCAGTGCATGATTGGCTCTGTTCCCGGATAAAGGGGCACGGCAATCTCGCGGCCTCTTTAACATTGCTGTTCATCGTGGTGGTTGCCGTCTTCCCTGCCATTTTTTTGGGTGCCAGCCTGATCTCTGAGGCAAGCAGGTTTTATGATCAGTTGCAGGCTAATACTATTGATCTGGCGCTATTGATTAGAAATCTTCAACGCGCATTGCCCAATTGGGCATCGCATGCCGTAGCAACATATGGCTTGGCAGATTTGGATGCGATCCGAGATATGCTGCGCACTGGGCTTGCCGCGGCTTTGAATCAGGTGGCTTCAAAGGCCTTTGTATTTGGTCAAGGCGCGCTGCGCTGGGTCGCATCGCTCAGTGTGATGCTCTACCTGACATACTTCTTGCTGCGTGATGGCAAGCAGCTTCGCAGCCAAATTGGGGAAGTGATTCCGCTGCGCGCCGCGCTCCGCGATTCTTTGCTGGGACATTTTGCCACGGTCATTCGTGCGACAATGAAAGGAACGGTTGTTGTCGCAATTGTGCAGGGGACGTTGGGCGGCATGATTTTTTGGGCGCTTGGCATAGAAGGTGCCTTGCTTTGGGGGCTGTTTATGGGGTTCTTTTCCATGATTCCAGCCGTTGGTACGGGGATCATTTGGGTTCCCGTTTCTGCCTATCTGCTGCTTTCCGGCTCTATTCTGGAGGGCGGTATTCTCGTGTTCTGTGGGCTGTTTGTTATCGGTGTCGTCGATAACTTCTTGCGCCCTTTTCTGGTTGGCAAAGACACGCGGATGCCCGATTTTGTGGTATTGATTGCCACTTTGGCGGGACTTGAGCTGTTTGGCCTAAATGGTTTTATCATGGGCCCCGTGATTGCGGCCCTTTTCATTGCGGTTTGGAAAAGTGTTGGGGAATGGCGTTTGCAGTCAGCCGCCTGAGAAACCTAATTGGTTTTGCTTGCTGCCTTTGCCTTACGCGCGATGGTGCTTAACCCTTTGGTGAGTTGAAACAGCCCGTTAAGCCGCGCCTGCGGATCGCCCCAAGCGCGGGTGACGACAATCTTGTTATCAGGCCGCAGTTTGATCGTGCCTTGCAGACGCTGGGCATAGGCAACCAGTCCGATGGGATCGGGGAAGCTATCCTTGTGGAAGGAAACCAAAGTGCCTTTCGCGCCGACATCGATCTTGGCGATATTGGCATCGATGGCTTGCCGCTTGATCTCGATAAGCTTTACCAGATTGGCGGTTGGAGCAGGCATAGCCCCAAAGCGATCGATCATTTCGGCTGACATGGCATCAATATCAGCCTGATCGGCGGCATCGTTCAGGCGGCGATAGAGGGCCATACGCACCGCCAGATCGGGAACATAGTCTTCTGGGATCATGATCGGGGCATCGACGGTGATCTGGGGCGACAGGCCAGTCGTATCGCGTTCCAGCCCATAATCACCGGCCTTGGCCGCCAAAATTGCGTCCTCCAGCATCGATTGGTACAGTTCAAAGCCAACCTCACGGATATGGCCCGATTGTTCATCGCCCAGCAGATTGCCCGCGCCGCGAATGTCCAGATCGTGGCTGGCCAATTGGAAACCGGCGCCCAAGCTATCAAGGTCACCCAGAACCTTAAGCCGCTTTTCCGCCACTTCTGACAGAGCCTTATCAGCCAAGCTGGTGAGATAGGCATAGGCACGCAGCTTTGACCGGCCAACCCGGCCGCGCAATTGATAAAGCTGGGCAAGGCCAAAACGATCGGCGCGGTGAATGATGATGGTGTTGGCGCTGGGAATATCCAACCCGCTTTCAACAATCGTGGTGCTGAGGAGAACTTCGTATTTCTTTTCGTAGAAAGCGCTCATGCGCTCTTCCACCTCGGTCGGGCTCATTTGCCCGTGGGCGCTGACAAATCGCACTTCGGGAACCGTGTTGCGCAGCCATTCTTCGACATCAGGCATGTCGGCAATGCGGGGAACAACGATAAAGCTTTGCCCGCCGCGATGGTGTTCACGCAGCAATGCTTCGCGCATCACCATATCATCCCATTCCATCACATAGGTACGCACCGCAAGCCGGTCGACCGGCGGGGTCTGGATGGTGGAAAGCTCGCGCAGGCCGGACATGGCCATTTGCAAAGTGCGCGGGATCGGGGTGGCGGTTAGCGTCAGAACATGCACATCGGCGCGAAGCTGCTTAAGCCGTTCCTTGTGATTAACGCCAAAGCGCTGTTCTTCATCGACAATGACCAAGCCCAGCCGTTTGAACGATAGGCTTTTGGACAGCAGGGCATGGGTGCCGATAACGATGTCGATCGTGCCTTCGGCCAAGCCCGCACGGGTCAGGCTGGCTTCTTTCTCGGTCACCAACCGCGATAGGCGGCCAATATTGAGCGGAAAACCAGCGAAGCGTTCGACAAAGCCCGCATAGTGTTGGCGGGCAAGCAAGGTGGTGGGGGCAATAAGCGCGACCTGTTGGCCGGCCATGGCCGCGACGAAGGCGGCGCGCAGAGCCACCTCGGTCTTGCCAAAGCCGACATCGCCGCAAACCAGTCGGTCCATCGGCTTGCCTTGCGCCAGATCAGACAAAACATCATCGATGGCGGCGTCTTGATCTTCGGTTTCCTGCCACGGGAAACGCTCGGTAAATTGATCGTATGCCGCGGTTTCTGGCAGCAGCACAGGGGCTTGGCGCAGGGCGCGGGCGGCGGCGGTCTTGAGCAATTCATGCGCAATCTCGCGGATACGTTCCTTCAGCCGCGCACGGCGTTTTTGCCAAGCCTCGCCGCCCAGCCGATCCAGCGCCACGCCGTCGCTCTCGCTGCCATAGCGCGAGAGAACGTCGATATTTTCGACCGGGACGTAAAGCTTATCCCCGCCAGCATAGACCAGCATGACGCAATCGTGCGGGCTTTTGCCCACCGGGATTGATTGCAGCCCTTCATAGCGCCCGATGCCATGGTCCATGTGCACCACAAGATCGCCGGGGGTAAGGGCGGCCAGCTCTGCCAGAAAGGCATCGGCGCTTTTGCGGCGCTTTTTGCGGCGAACCAGCCGATCACCCAACACGTCTTGTTCGGTAACCAGTTCGATTTCGCTATTGGAAAAGCCGCTTTCCAGCGGCAAGACCAGCGCCACGGGCGTGCCCTTGGCAGCCAAACCCAGAGCTTCTTGCCATGTGTCAGCCAGAACCGGGGCCGGGCGAACGGCTTCACCCAGAATGGCGGCGATACGGGCGCGGCTGCCGGTGCTGTAGCAGGCGATAATAGCCTTGCGGCCTTGGGCGGATTGTCCGGTCAGGAACCGTGCGGCGGCTTCGTAAACATTATCACCCCGCGCGCGTTCCGGCGCAAAATCGCGACCAGACGCAAAGCCGAAGTCCAGCGTGCCAGCGCTTTCGGGCTGCGCAAAAATATCGGCACGGTGGATCGGCCATGCGGCCAATTGGGCATCCAGTTCTGTGCGGCTCAGATAGAGCGCCGCAGAATCGAGCGGGCGATAAGACCCCGCAGCCTTGCCCGATGTTTCGGAACGGGCTTTGTGATAATCGGCAATATCCGCCAGCCGTTCTTCCGCAGCCCCCAAGGCGGCGCTGTCAATCATCATCAGGTCTTGCGTATTCAGGTGATCGAACAGGGTTTGCAGCCGGTCTTCAAACAGCGGCAGCCAGTGTTCCATCCCGGCCAAGCGCCGCCCGTCACTGACCGCCTGATAGAGCGGGTCAGAGGTGGCATTGGCGCCAAAGCGTTCGCGGTAGTGGCTGCGGAACCGCTTGACCGACTCTTCGTCGATCAGGGCTTCGCTGGCGGGTAGCAAGAGGTGTTCTTCTACAGTGCCGCTCGATCGCTGGGTGTTGGGATCAAACAGCCGCAGCGTTTCCAGCTCATCGCCAAAGAAATCGAGGCGCAGCCCGGATTCCAAGCCTGAGGGGAAAATATCAAAAATCGAACCACGCACGGCGAATTCGCCAGCATCCACAACAGTGTCGGTGCGTGAATAGCCTTGGCGTTGCAGCAGGGCGATCAGGCTTTCGCGCCCAATTGTCATACCGGGCTTCAGCAGTCGCACCGATTCGCGAATGCGGAAGGGGGTCAGGACCCGCTGGAGCACTGCATTGATCGTAGTGACCAACAATTGCGGCCCCTTAGGCTTCACCTGAAGCCGATAGAGCGCTGATAATCGCCGGGCGCTGACGGAAAGGGCCGGACTGGCGCGATCATACGGCAGGCAGTCCCACGCAGGAAATTCGATAAGGTCCAGCTCTGGGGCAAAGAACTGCGCGGCCTCGGTTATCGCCCGCATCGCCGATTCGTCGGGGGCAATGAATATGGCCCGCCCTTTGCTGGCCCGCGCCAGATCGGCCAGCACAAGCGGCTGCGCCCCACGCGCCACAGAGGTCAGGGTTAAAGGCGCTTTGGCTGAAAGGATGCGGTTTAGATCAGGCATGGTCCGGACAATAGCAAATGCCCCGCGTGCCGATTTGAGGCCTGCGGGGGGAATGATTCGGCTTTGTCCTTAGACGGGTGGGGTGAAGCTGTCAGCGCGGGATTTCGACGTAATCGAGCAGGCGCATCCGTTCCATTAACGGACCGGCATATTCTGATGGCACCGAAAGGGTGCCGAGCGCCCAAGCCAGAATATCGACATCTTCTTCTTCGATCAGAGCTTCAAACCAAGCAAACTCGGCTTCGCCCCACGTTTGGTGAAATTTATCGAAGAAGCAGCCGATCATATAGTCAGCTTCACGGGTGCCGCGATGCCAGGCGCGGAATCTCAGGCGCTTGATGCGGTCTTGGTCCATGCCTTTGCGCTAGGCGAGGGCACGGACCAAGGCAAGTCATCACTGCCCTTCGCGCAGCGCCGCCAAGATTTCCGCAGGCTTTTTGCCGACGAGATCCTTGTGCAATTCTTTCACCACCGCGCGTTCGGTTTGTTTGTGATAATGATGGCGAAGTTCTCCCAAAGTGCGGGGCGGGGCGATTATCACTAAGCTTTCGATCTTGTGACCCAGAACCTCGGCATTCAGCCACTGCGCCGCGGCATTGGCGTGGACATCTTCTGCCACCTGTTTGCCCGCATGGTTGCCAGGGCTGGAATGATGCCCCGCACCGCTGTGGTTGTGCGTGTCCAGCTTGGGGCTGGGCAGGGCGGTTAGCTCCGGTTCCGCTTCGGTGCCTGCGTTGCGGAAAAGTTCAAAATTTTGTCCGTCTATCAGGGCTATAACGGTGCCGTGTGCGAGAAGCATATATTCCTCCTTGTGCTTGCAAGCCACATTGACGGGCCAAACAGCTTTGTCGTTGCGCTTTATCAATTGCGGGTGGCGAAAGAGGGCATTGCGCGGTTATGAAGGGTGCAATGCGTCCTGATCGTCTCAATCCGCTGTTCATCGCTGTAGATGCTCTGAAAGGGGTCGGGCCTAATCTTGCCCGGCCGCTGGATCGGTTGGCTATCACGCGGGTTAAGGATCTGGCCTATCATCTGCCCGATCGGTTTGTGCAGCGGCGGGTGGTGTCCGATCTGGATGAAGCCAGCGTGGGCGAGAACATCGTCGTTGCCCTGACCCCAATGGAATACCGCAGCCCTGCCGGGCGCGGCCCGTTTCGGGCGATGGCGGCAGATGCGGCGGGCAATATCTGTGCGCTGACCTATTTTGGCAGGAATGGCGGCTGGGCGAAAAAACAGCTGCCGCTAGGGGAAAAGCGCTGGATTGCAGGGCGGCTTGATCAATTCGGCCAGCTTTTGCAGATCGTCCACCCCGATCATGTTAGCGAAGATGGCGGGGCCTTGCTCGGCACGCTGTGCGAGCCGGTCTATCCGCTATCCGAAGGGCTGACCCAAGGTCGCGTGGCGGGTTTGGTGCAGCAGGCGCTGGGCCATGTGCCAGAACTGCCCGAATGGATTGAGCCTAGCTTGCTGGGCAAGATGACCTGGCCGGTGTGGCAAGATGCCCTGTTGCAAGCCCACAAAGGCGATCACACCGCAGCGCGCGACCGCTTGGCCTATGATGAACTGTTGGCCAACAGTTTGGCCCTGATGCTGGTGCGCAACGCCAACCGGGCGC
>JBEGLE010000194.1:0-5655 GCA_041183725.1 Pseudomonadota bacterium
TTATCAAGGAAACGGTGCAGACGAGGCTGCAGCGCCGCTGCTTGGCAATTAGCGGACAGTATCCGCCTTTTTGCGCTGGGCGGCCTTGCTGGCATCGGGTGATGGCACGGCGCCGATGACAGCGAGTGGATCGCTGTCTGCCTTTTTGTCAGCGCTGGCTGAAATTGCCGCCGCATTACCGCCATCGGCTTGTCTGGCGCGCTCCATGACAATGTTGGCAAGACCTACCAACAACAGCATGAGCGCCAAACCGAGCAGGCCAAGCTGCAGACGATTGAGCGACTGCGCCCGCAGTTCGCGCGCGGTTGGTGCCGTGAAATGCTGCGGCCCCTGCCCTTTAGCGCCAATGGTTTGCTGATCGGTCATTGCGCAAAGACTACAGGCTCAGCCCCTAGCGGACAAGACCAATGCCGTATGATACCTCAGGCCCGCTTCAACCAAGGAAAAACGGGCAAGCCTTTTGCCTCAAGCCACGCGGCATTATAGAGGCTTGAGAGATAGCGGAAGCCGGTGTCGCACAAAATAGTCGCCACCCGTGCCTCTTTGCCCAGTTGCCGACCCAGCGCCACCGCACCAGCAACATTGATGCCCGATGATAGGCCAAGACACAGCCCTTCTTCACGCAGCAAACGCTGCACCCATTCCAAGCCTTCTTCATCGGAAATGCGAAACTGGGTGTCGATCGGCGCGCCATCGAGGTTGGCGGTTATCCGGCCTTGGCCAATACCTTCGGCAACCGATGTGCCCTCGGCCTTGAGCTCGCCATGCGCATAGAAATTATAAAGCGCCGCGCCATGCGGATCCGTAAGCGCGATGGTGATGCTCTCATCAAAGGCCTTCAGTCCCAGCCCAACGCCAGCGATCGTTCCGCCGGTTCCAGCCGCACAGGTGAAGCCGCTGATCCGGCCTTCCATCTGCTCCCAAATTTCCGGTGCTGTGCTTTCGATATGGGCTTTGCGGTTGGCGATATTGTCGAACTGATTGGCCCAAACCGCCCCCGGGGTTTCCTCGGCCAAGCGGCGTGAAGTATGAACGAAGTGGCCGGGATTGGAAAACGGTGCAGCCGGGACCAAGACCAGCTCCGCACCCAAGGCCCGCAGCGTATCCATCTTTTCGCGCGATTGTGTCTCGGGCATGACGATAATCGTCTTATAGCCCAAGGCATTACCAACCAGCGCCAAACCAATGCCGGTATTGCCCGCCGTGCCTTCAACAATCGTGCCGCCGGGCAGCAGCGTGCCACGTGCCTCGGCATCGCGGACGATCCACAGCGCGGCCCGGTCCTTAACCGAGGCACCGGGATTGGCGAATTCACATTTACCCCAAATCTCGCAACCCGCCGCCGCGCTCGGCCCTTTAAGCAGAACGAGCGGCGTGTTGCCGATGAGATCAAGTGTATGGTTAACAGCGGGGTTGGTCATACCTGAAAGCTAGGCCTTGCCGCGCTTGCCCGCAAGGGACCTTTAGTCCTGCTCAGCAATCGTAACTTTCATGCCATCCAAAGCATCGGTCACTTTAACTTGGCAAGATAGACGCGAGGTTGCTTTGCGGTGATCCGAGCTATCGAGCAGATCATTTTCGTCTTCGCTCATTGCCGGAATCTTATCGGCAAAGACGGGATCGATATAGACGTGGCAGGTGGCGCAGCTGCAGCAACCGCCGCACAACGAAAGCAGTTCATCAAAGCCGTTGTCACGGATTGCTTCCATTACGGTAAAACCGTTAGAAACTTCAATTTCCTTTTCGGCGCCTTCGCCGTTGACGATAACCAGCTTAGCCATAACTTCAGATCCTTGCGTTAGTCAGCCCTCGCCGAGCTTTGCGCGGGCTGCTAATCAAGGCTTTGGCATTTGGCAAGCACCGAAGATTTGGCGCAGAAGGTAAGGCAATGGGACTGACGGCAGAAATAATCCAGACCGGGCTTGATACCATCGCCGCACAGGAACCAGCTATGGCCCGCGCCTTGGCCGTGGCGGGCTATCCCGAACCGCGCATGCGGCCGCGCGGCTATGCTACTTTGCTGCGCACCATTGTTGGCCAGCAAGTGAGCGTGGCGGCCGCCGCTTCGATGTGGCGCAAGCTGGAAACCCAGCTTGGCCATGATGTGCAGCCCGAACTCCTGTTGGCAAGCAGCTTTGACGATCTGCGCGCATGCGGCCTTTCCCGCCAAAAGCAGGGCTATGCCCGATCGCTGTGCGAATTGGTAATCACCGGCGAACTGGCGCTGGATAACCTGCCCGATGATGATGAGGCGGCGATCACCCTTCTGACCCGGATCAAGGGCATTGGTCGCTGGTCGGCCGAAATATATCTGTTGTTTGCCGAAGGCCGTCCCGACATTTGGCCCGCGGGTGATTTGGCGGTGCAAGCCGGCTTGCACAAATTGTTGCAGCTGAACGAGCGGCCATCCGAACGCCTGACCCGACAGCTTGCCGCGGCATGGTCACCGCACCGGGGTGCGGCAGCGATCTTTACCTGGCATTGTTATAACAATCCGGCACTGTAGCCGCCCTACAGCCTGCGATCACCCTTATTCCCCCGCACTGTTATCCGTGGCATAGATCACCCAAGAACAGGGAGAGCCGGCATGACAGACAAAGCGATCTTTATCACTGGCGGCGGATCGGGCATTGGACGGGCCGTGGCCCAACTGTTTGCGGCGCGCGGATGGTTTGTCGGGCTGGCTGACATTAACCCCCAAGGCCTAGACGAGAGCGCCCGCTTGCTGCCACCCAGTTCATGCAGCACGCACCAGTTGGACGTACGCGATCGGGCCGCGTGGGATGCGGCGCTTGCTGCCTTTTCCGCGGCCGCTGGTGGCCGGATCGATGCGGTGTTCAACAATGCCGGAATTGGCACCGGTGGTATGTTGGAAGACCTGAGCCAAGACGAAATTGACACCCTGATCGCGATTAACTTTCGCGGCGTGGTTAATGGTGCCCAAGCCGCCCTGCCCCATTTGCGCCAGAGCGCGCCGGGTAGCGTGCTGATCAACACCGCCAGCGCCGCAGCGATATATGGATCGGGCGGACTGGCGCTCTATTCCGCCACCAAATTTGCCGTGCGCGGGCTGACCGAAGCGCTGGATAGCGAATGGGCCGATGATGGCATTCGTGTCTGCTCGCTAATGCCCAGCTTTGTCGATACGGCAATATTGGCTGGTCCTGCCAACAAACGCAGCAATATGTCCAAACGCGAAAGCGTAATCCGCTCTGGCTTGGAATTCACGCCAGTAGAACAGGTTGCCGAAGTGGTCTGGCAAGCCGCCCACGGCACAAAGCTGCATAATCTGGTTGGCAAAACCGCCAAGTCGATGGCCTTTGCCGCCAAATGGCTGCCAGGAAAAATGCGCCATCGTTCGCGGCGGATCATGCAAACCCGACAAACGATACAAGCAGAAGATAAAGCCTAAAGCCGATCAATCGCCCGAGCCATGGCGTCATCGCGGACCGAAAGCCCGCCGACATCATGGGTGGTCAGCACGATCTGTACCCGGTTATAGACGTTCGACCATTCGGGGTGATGATCCGCCTCTTCGGCCAGTCGTGCCACTTGGGTCATAAAGGCGAAAGCGGCGGCAAAATCAGCAAAGATAAAATCACGCACAATGGCCAAGCCATCGGGGCGTAACTGCCAATCAGAACATTCGGCCAGCAAGGCATCGCGTTCGGCATCGGTCAGACGGAGTATCGTCATTGGCCCTCTCCTTGGCAGGGCCATTGCTTTGGCCTAAGGCGCTTGACCATGCAAGCCTGCCGCCTCGCCCTTAGCGATCTTTCTTGCCGGCGCGGTGATCGCGTGCTGTTTCGCGGGCTTAACTGTGCGCTGAGCAGTGGCGATGCGCTGCATGTGGCCGGATCAAACGGCATTGGCAAATCCAGCCTGATCCGCATTGCCGCCGGATTGCTGCCCGCTTATGCTGGCACCGTTTTCAGCCAAGGCACCATTGCCCTGCTGGATGAACGGCCGGCGCTGGATCCGCACCAACCGCTTGATCAGGCCTTGGCCTTTTGGGCCGCATTGGACGGCGTGGATCACGCCAGCCGCGATAGAATTGCCACCCAGCTTGGCCTGTTGGAACTGCGCGATGTCCCGTTCCGCTATCTTTCCACCGGCCAGCGCAAGCGCGCCGCCTTGGCCCGCTTACTGGGGCAGCGCGCAGAAATTTGGCTGCTTGATGAACCGCTGAACGGGTTAGACACGGCTGCCGTCAAAATGGTTGAAGGGCTGATTGCTGCGCATTGTCAGGCTGGCGGCATTGCGCTTGTCGCCTCGCACCAGCCGATTGCCCTGCCTGGTTCCCGGCGAATCGATCTTGCGGGGTATCAGGCATGATCGCCAACCTGTTCCATCTGTTGAAGCGCGATCTGGGTCTGTTGCTGCTGGGTGGGCGGCGCGGTGGTGCGGTGCTGCCGGTGCTGTTTTTTCTGGCTGTCGCTATGCTGTTTCCCTTTGCCATTGGCCCTGATCCGGTGCTGCTGACACGGATCGGCGGCGGTGTGATCTGGGTGGCGGCCTTGCTCGCTGCGATCCTGCCGATTGATCGCCTGATCGAACCTGATCTGGAACAGGGCATGTTCGATCAATGGGCACTGCGCAGCTTGGCCGAAGAATGGATTATCCTGATCCGAATTACCGCCCACTGGCTTAGCTTTGGTCCGCCGCTGATGCTGGCCGCCTTACCCGCTGCCGCCTTGCTCGGCATCGATGGTCCCACCCTGCGCTTGGTCGAATTGGGCCTGCTGGCTGGCACGCCTGGGCTTGCCGCACTGGGGGTGACAGTGGCCGCGCTTACGGCCGGTCTGCGCGGTGGTGCGGCTTTGGGCGGCCTGTTGGTTGTCCCGCTGGCTGTGCCTTTGCTGGTGTTCGGCGCAGGTAGCCTAGCCACGGGCGGGCAGAGCGGTCTGGCCTTGACCGCAGCGGTCAGTCTGGCCCTACTCGCCCTATCGCCTTTCGCCGCAGGTGCCGCCATCCGCGCCGCACGGGCCTAGAAACCGCCAGGCCAGATCATCAGAGCTTAGGTTTGCGCCGCAGGGTGGCAATCGATGCCGCAGCCCACTCAAGCTGGCTTGCCCAAACGGCAAAGGCGCGCGCGGCCCCTCCGCGATTGGTTGGGCCAAAGCGGAAAAAGCGGATCGGCGCGAAACCCACAAAGCCCAGAATTTGCTTTTTCCAACGGGTTACAACGGCATCACCATAGATCAGGCGCAGATACCAAGGCGGGGTATCCATGGTGATAATCACATCGGCAGAGCGGCCCACCAGCAATTTGTCCCACATCGGATCATCGGTGTGATAGCGAAAGGCATGGCCGGGCAGCAGCAGGCGATCTAGCAAGCCTTTGAGCAGCGCCGGCTCAGCGCCCCACCACAGAGGAAAGGCAAAGATCACGTGATCGGCATCGAGCAAAATCTCTGCCAAACTTTGCAAATCGGGTTCCCAAACCTGATCAACCGCATAGCCTTGGCGCATATTGGGGTCAAAGGTCAGATCACGTACCGCCACACGCTTCACTACCACATCGGCTGGTAAAGCCTTTTCATAGCGATCAAGCAAAGCACTGCTCAGACGCCCAGAGTCAGGATGCCCATCAATCAACAATACTTGCATTGATTTATCCTATCATGATTTTTCTGGAAGAGTACATAATTATGG
>JBEGLE010000195.1:0-2899 GCA_041183725.1 Pseudomonadota bacterium
CCGCCGCTAAGCAGCGAGAAGGCGACATAGCCCGAGACGACCAGCACGACGAAACCGGCAACCAGCCAGGGCAGATATTTGTCGATGAAGGTTTTGATCGGCGGCCCGAAGATCCGGAATAGCATGCCGACCGTCAGGAAAATCACCCCGCGTGAGGCCAAGCTGGCCCCTGCGAATGTGAGCAGGGGGAACGAGATGAACCCGGCGGTTACGGAAATCAGCAGGAACGGGATCGGCGTTGCCGCCTTGAACACGATGATTTCCGCGCCGTATTCGCGCAAATAGCACGCCGCCTTGGGGAACTTGGTCGTTAGCCCCAGCAGGCTGAGCAATTGCGTGCCAACGGTATCGTAAAGGAAGTGGCCGATGGCATAGCCCAAGAGGCCACCCAGCAATGATGCCACGATCGTGATCAGGGAAAAACGCA
This sequence comes from Pseudomonadota bacterium, assembly GCA_041183725.1. Taxonomy (GTDB): domain Bacteria; phylum Pseudomonadota; class Alphaproteobacteria; order Sphingomonadales; family Sphingomonadaceae; genus Novosphingobium. The sequence continues at coordinate 428 of JBEGLE010000195.1, forward strand.
GGGCCTTTTTCGGTTCAGCCAGGCACATAAGCCCAAGCAGCGGGTGCGGCGGGAAAGGAAACAGGCCGCCATCGGCAAAGGCGAAGAACGCCAGCCACCATTCGGCATGGGGGTGCGAGGCCTTGGTCAGGATCCAATCGTACAGCCTGCGCAGCATTGGGTACATCTCCGCGTGAAAGTCCGCGCCTCCATAGGCGGCGTGGGACAGGGCGGCAAGCGGGCACGCAATTAACCAATATGGTTATTTTAACTTGACATAGTAACGCTGTTTGGGTACATAAAACGAACATCGCGATAGACCGATTCGCCGGGGCAGGCCATTTATGTGGCCCTGCCACCGCTGCGGCACAGCGGAGTTTTCTTGCATGACTGAACCCTATCCCAAGGCCCGCCCGTCGGGGCGGCGCCATGGCGCGCCCAAAAATTGGCGGCAGACCTTTTTGGCTGCCTTGGCCGATACATCGAATGTCACCGCTGCGGCCGATCGCGCTAACATTAGTCCAAGCTGGGTTTACAAGACCCGGCGTGAGGATGCCGAATTTGCCCGGCAATGGCTGAACGCGCTGTGCGAAGGCTATGACAATCTGGAAATGGACTTGCTTCACCGGCTGCGCAGTGGCGAGGGCAAAGAGGCCGACGGCCGCAAGTTCGATAATGCCACGGCCTTTCGTCTGTTGGTCGCGCACAAGCAGAACGTGGCCCGTCAGCACGCCTTGCGCGATAACGAAAGCGAGGAAGAAATCTTGGCGGCGATCAATGCCAAGCTTGATGCCATGCGCGAACGCGAACGGCAGGTGGCCGCTATGCTGGCAGAAGATGCCGCCCCCCAAGCGGGATTGGCAGAGGGCGCTGATGGCGGATCCTAATGGCCGCCGCTTGCTGGGCATTGCTGATGCGCAGCGGGTGAATTTTTTGGCTGACCTGCCACGGGATCAAAAGGATGAAATCCGTTGGCACTGGGAGGCTTGGGCGCGGGCGGAACAGCTTCCCCCGCCGGGAGACTGGCGGGTATGGTTGATTTTGGCCGGGCGCGGCTTTGGCAAGACCCGCGCCGGGGCTGAATGGGTCCGCACTCTAACCCGCCATAACCCCGATGCACGGATTGCCTTGGTCGCGGCTTCGCTGGCCGAGGCGCGGGCGATTATGGTGGAGGGCGAAAGCGGCATTCTGGCCATATCGCCGCCGCACCGCCGCCCGGAATATGAACCATCGCTGCGACGGTTGCTGTGGCCCAATGGCGCTATGGCCACGCTTTATTCCGCGGCTGAACCGGAAAGCCTGCGCGGGCCACAGCACAGCCATGCAGGTTGGCCAAGCGCAGAAAGAGTTCAGCGTGAATGAGGGGCTGTCGCTTACCGATGCCCTGCTTCATTGTGCAGTTGAAGCCGTGGCAGCGACCCCGCCTGCGGCGGCGCAAGATGGCTTGGCGTGGCTGGTGGCCGCGGGGGCAACGGGTGACTGGGCGGGCCAGGATAACAAGCTTGCTTGCCGCCAAGCTGGGCAATGGCTGTTTGTGACGCCGCGGGATGGCATGCGCATCTCCAACCGCGCGACAGGGCAGGACTTGCGCCGCTTGGGTGGTGTTTGGCTGGCGCCACTGGCCCCGGCAGAGGCCTCAGGCGGGGCCACGGTTGATGCCCAAGCCCGCAATGCCATCGCCGATTTGGTGCAAAAGCTACGCCAAGCAGGCGTGTTTGCGGCAAGCTGACAGTTGTAGCTTTGTAGGATTGCTTCCAGGTCACAGCGGCTAATTGAAAGCATTTAATTTCAGATTGCGCTATATTCGTAACACAATCTATGACTATCGCCTTGCTTCCCGTTTCCATAGCCGGTAAATGCTTTACTCTTGCTGATTTATAAGCACACAGAGGGAAAGCACTATGCGCAAACTGGTTATGGGGATGGCGCTTGCGTCAACCGCCCTTGCGACACCGGCCATGGCCCGTGACGCGTCATGGTACGTTGAAGCTGATGTCGGCGGGGTTGTCGTTGAAGATGCCGATTATTCGATTCTGAACGTCGCGGGTGCTGGTAGATATGGTGCCAAGACCGGTTATGATTTCGGTGGCATTGTTGGCTACGATTTCGGCACCTATCGGCTTGAAGCTGAAACCAGCTATCGCCGGGCAGGGCTGGATGCCTTGACATATAACCCCCGTGCCTTGGCGTTGTCGGGGGCAGCCGTTGACGGAAAAGCTGACGCACTCAGCTTTATGGTGAATGGGTTGCTTGATTTCGGGCCGGATGATGGCTTGCAGGGTTTCATTGGCGGCGGTGCGGGTATTGCGCGGGTTGGCCTGCAAAATCGTGATGTCCGCACGGCTACGGCCGTTACCGTGCTTGATGATTCCCACACGGGTTTTGCTTGGCAGGCGATTGCGGGCGTTCGCACCCCGCTCAGCAGCCGTGCTGACATCGGTCTGAAGTATCGGTACTTTAACGCCACCGGTGTGGATGTGATTGATACGGCAT
>JBEGLE010000196.1:0-3431 GCA_041183725.1 Pseudomonadota bacterium
CCCTAGTTCCCGATGGCGCAGTGGTTGGCCTTTATCACGCCAATCCCTTTGAGGCCCCGGCTGGAGGCTATGCCCGCTGGTTTCGCGAAAAAGGGCATCGTATCGCCCTGCCATGGTTCGCCAGCAAAGTTTCGCCAATGCAGTTTCGTGAATGGGCTGATCCCTTCACTCCGGAAAGCCTGACCGAAGGCCCCTTCGGCCCCCAGAGCGATGCGGTGGCAGATGTTCTGGTGCCAGACGTTGCTTTTGTGCCGCTGCTGGCCTTTACCGCCGATGGCGCGCGCTTGGGCCAAGGCGGCGGTCATTATGATCGCTGGCTGGCTGATCATCCCCAAACCCTGCCCATCGGTCTGGCGTGGGATATGCAACTGTGCGATTCCCTGCCCTGTGAACCGCACGATCACCCACTGGCGGCGGTAGTAACCCCTAGCCGCATTTTTTCGAAAGTGATGCCTGATGCGACGTGAACCCACTTGGCGTATCCCTTTTGGGGTCTTGAGCCTAATCGCTGTGCTGCTCGCCTATGGTGTGATTGTCGCGCGCTATGTGTCTGATTGGATCGGCGAATGGCCGGCTTTGGCGCAAACACCCGTCTATATTGTTCTGGGAGTGGTGTGGCTGCTGCCGTTGCAGCGGTTCCTCATCTGGATGGAAACCGGAAACTGGCGGAAATAAGACCCCAAGTGGCGCGAGTGACGGGACTTGAACCCGCGACCTCCGGCGTGACAGGCCGGCGCTCTAACCAACTGAGCTACACCCGCGTATGCGAGGGTTGCACCCCTTGGGGAGCCGCCCACTAGGACTTGGTGCCGAGGCTGTCAACAGCAACACAGCCTGTTTTTTGCTGACAGGCCATAAACTTGGCCTCGGTCTACCTTCAGCAGAACCAGAGGCCTTCCTTAAACCGCGACCGGTGCCGAAATATGCGCCTGTGGCGCATAACCCTCCACAACAAAATCTTCGATGCGATAGGCAAAAATACTTTCGGGGCAGCGCGCCATCGTCATCCGCGCCGTACCCTCTGGCGTGCGGCGCAACTGTTCTTCAACCAGAGCCGCATGGTTGAGATAAAGGTGAACATCGCCGCCCATCCACACAGCCTCGCCTGGCTCAAGCCCTGTTTGCTGCGCCAGCATCCGCGTCAGCAGCGCCAGCGACCACATATTAAAGGCGAAACCCAAGCCCAGATCGCAGCTGCGCTGATACAGCAAGCCTGACAGACGATTGCCAGCGACATGGAACTGATAGGTTTTATGGCACGGCGGCAGAGCCATGGCATCCAGCTCGGCCACGTTCCACCCTTCGATGATATGACGGCGGCTGCCGGGGTTGGCCTTCAGGCTTTCCACCACTTGCGCCACCTGATTAATTCCGGCCCCTTGGCGATAAAGCCCATCGCCCACCGCTTCATAGCTGGGCCAATTAACCCATTGCTTGCCATAAACCGGCCCAAGATCACCCCAAGCCGCGGCAAAATCGACATCTTCAACAATACGGCGGGAAAAATCGGCACGGCTGATATCCTCACCACTTTCGCGGCGATAGCGATCAAGCGGCCAATCGGTCCATATTTCCACCCCCTGCGCACAGAGCGAGCGGATATTGGTATCGCCGGTAAGAAACCACAGCAGTTCGCGGGTAGCGGTCTTCCAATAGACCCGCTTGGTGGTCAACAAAGGCATCAAGCCCGTGGACAGGTCAAAGCGAATCTCTGCCCCAAACAGCGAACGCGTGCCCACCCCGGTGCGATCAACCCGTTCATCACCCGATTCCCAGATCCGGCGCATCAGATCAAGATATTGCCACTCCCAATGACGTGATGCGGGAGAATCGGTAAGAGCTGTAGCACTGGACATAGAACATTCTTTAGCTTGCGATTGCGCGCTTGCCACCCCGTGATTGCCTGACTATAGGCCCGCTCCTGCCTCGCCCTTCCTTGGAAGGGTGAACGATCGGTCGGGGAATAGCTCAGCCTGGTAGAGCACTGTCTTCGGGAGGCAGGGGCCGGAGGTTCGAATCCTCTTTCCCCGACCATTTTACTTCTCACAACAGATTGATCCACCCCACGGGGGGCTTTCGGCGCATTGGGTCTAGCCACCACGCAGCAATTGCACGCCCCAATCGCGTTCAAACAGATAAAGCAGCAGCAGTGCCGCCTCTCCCCGATCGCCAGTCAGTCCGCCATCGCGGTCCATCAGCAGCCGGGCATCATCGTGGGCCAGCGGCAACAAGCGCTGAATCTGTTCAAGACTAGCGATACGGAACGGCGTATCACCCGATTGGCGCGTGCCAAGCAATTCGCCGCCGCCGCGCAGTTCCAGATCTTCCTCAGCAATGCGAAAGCCGTCCTGCGTTTCACGCATCAAGGCCAGCCGCCGTCGTGCGGTTTCCGATAGCCCCGCACCGCGCAGCAGCAAGCAAGTAGACTTGCCCTCACCCCGTCCCACCCGGCCGCGTAGCTGGTGAAGCTGGGCCAAGCCAAAGCGCTCTGCCTGCTCAATCACCATCAAGGTGGCATTGGGCACATCGACCCCAACCTCAATCACCGTGGTCGCGACCAAGAGCTTTGCCTCACCGCGGACAAAGCGCTCCATCGCCGCGTCCTTGGCCTCTGGCCGCAACTGCCCGTGAACCAGTTCAACCGCATCCCCAAAGCGCAATTGCAGCGCGGCATAGCGGGCTTCGGCTGCGGCCAAATCCTCGGTTTCAAGCTCACGCACCATCGGACAGACCCAATAGGCCTGCTGCCCGGATTCAACATGCCGGGCCAGCGCGCCGATCACATCGTCAAGCCGTTCCAGCGCCACCACGCGTGTATCAATCGGTTGGCGGCCCGGCGGCATCTCATCCAGCCGCGACACGTCCATCTCGCCATATTGCGCCAAGGTTAATGTGCGCGGGATTGGGGTTGCCGTCATCGCCAAGCAATGCGGTGTGCGGCGGCCTTTTTGCGTCAGCATCAACCGCTGACCCACGCCAAAGCGGTGCTGCTCATCAATCACCACCAGCGCCAGATTGCGATAGCTGACCCTATCCTGAAAAATCGCATGGGTGCCGACACAGATCTGGATCGAACCATCAAGTAGCCCCATCAAGATCGATTCGCGGGCCTTGCCTTTGTCGCGCCCGGTCAGCAGGGCAATGGTGACACCGGTTCCAGCCGCAAGCCGCTGAAGCGTGGCAAAATGCTGACGCGCGAGGATTTCGGTGGGGGCAAGCAATGCCGCCTGCCCGCCAGCCTCTACCGCGATCAACATGGCCTCTAAGGCCACCACGGTTTTGCCAGACCCCACATCGCCCTGCAGCAGCCGCAGCATCGGTGAAGGCTGGGCCAGATCGCCCTCAATCTCAGCAATCGCGCGGCTTTGCGCGCCGGTTAGACCAAAGGGCAGGTTCAACTTGGCCCTTAAGGCACCGTCACCAAGCAAGGG
>JBEGLE010000197.1:0-3888 GCA_041183725.1 Pseudomonadota bacterium
CAACTGACATAGATGTCGTGCGCATCGGCTTTGGTCGGAATGTAGAGGAAATCGCGGCCCTTGTGCTTGGCGAGACTGACAGCCCATACCGAGCCGATATTCTGTTGCAGCGCCGGTTTGCGTGGCTGCCAATTGATCAAATCTCTTGAGTGCCAAATGGTTAAACCGGGATAGGCATCAAAGCTGCTGAAGGTAAGGTAATAATCTTGCCCATCCTTTAGAATGGCCGGATCGGGGTGATCGCCGGACAGTATCGGGTTTAAGAACGTGCCATTGCCGAGATCAGCTTTGCGCTGATGATCAAAACCGCGCGAATAAAGGGGTGGTTGCGCGGATTCAGTGGCACCAGCCCGCGCGCCGGCAGCCAAGCCGAAAGCGCCAAAAGCAGTGGTTTTTAAGGCATTGCGGCGATTAAGTGGCATTAGGCCAAGCCTTGGGTTCGCGCCCAAGCGCGCCACAGGTCCGGCCATATTTCTACGGGCTTACCCAGCGATTTGCGCAGACCAAAGCCATGACCGCCATTGGCAAACAGGTGCATCTCGACCGGAATGCCTTTTTGCTTCAAGGTTGCATGGAGGTTCAAAGTGTTTTGCACCGGCACCACATCATCATCTTCAGCGTGCAGCAAGAAATGCGGCGGAGCATCGGCCGGGATCATCCGGTCGGGCGAATGAAGCGCCTCGGCTTCAGGGCTGGGATTGGCCCCCAGTAATAAGCTGCGTGAACCCGGATGGGCGATGCTAGGGTCCATGCTCACCACAGGATAGAGGGGCGCGGCGCTGTGCGGCCGGGCAGAGAGCTGATCGGCGGCATCAACCGGCTTATAGACCGAAGCCGCGAACCGCGCGGCGAGATCGGCACAGACATGGCCGCCTGCGGAAAAGCCCATGGCGGCGACACGTTCGGGATAAAGGGCAAAGTCTTTGGCACGATGGCGGATCAGCCGCATCGCTCTTTGGGCATCGGCGAGGGGGGTATCAGGCCCACTGGCCCAGCCTTCGCCGGGGAGACGATAGAACAGGACAAAAGCGGTAAAGCCCCGGGCCGCCAGCCAGCGCCCCATTTCATAGCCTTCTTTATCAACCACCACCCAGCGATAACCGCCGCCGGGCGTAATCAGCACCGCCGCGCCATTGGGGCGATCGGGACGGAACACCGCCATACGCGGGCGCGAAATCCCATAAACCGCCCGATCATTGACCAAGCTATCGTGTGATCGCTCATCGACGGTTTCGACCAGCGGACGAGCCGGCATTCCCGGCGCACCCTGGGGCCAGAGGTCGATCGTCTCTGTGGGTTGGGGCAAACCGGGCGGCAGCCCAGAATGCGAAACGGGCGGAGGCGTTTGTGCCCCCGCCCGCTGCGTTGCTATTCCGGCGACCAATCCTGCAGCGATGAGTGACCGACGGTCGATGCCCATGGCCTCAGATTGCCTTTACTTGCCGCCGAAACCCGATTGCTGCGCAATCAGATCTTCATGCGTGCGCCAAACAGGAAGGTGCGACCGAAGTGATTGTTTTCATAGTTACGGTCAGCATCAATGTCGGTGTAGCGATAGCGATAGGTATCCAGCAGATTGCTGCCTTCAAGCGACACTTCCAGCGATTCGGTCAGCTTATAACGGACCGAGGCATCCAGATTGGTCTGAGCGCCATAACCTTCGAGAAGGTTGCCGGTGCCGCTCGAGCCTTCATGATAACGCCCGCGATAGCTGAGCATCGTGCGCGCACTGAACTTGCCATCATCGTAATAGAGGGTGGCGTTGTAAGCCTGCTTGGAAACGTTCGACAGCGAATTGGTGACTGTCACGTTAACCAATGCACCACCCGGCGCAGTTGCCGGTCCCTGCAGGTTAAATGCCGCATCCGACTGGATGAAAGTGGCGTTGGCCAGAATGCCGAAGTTGGCGAGGAAACCGCTGGTGAAGGTCTTGAATGGCAGCTGCGCAGCCAATTCAACCCCCTTCAGTGTCGCGCCCGACCCGTTAACCGTGGTCGAAAGCGTCCAGATCGGCTGGCTCTGCTGAGCAGGGTTCAGTGCGGCTGGCGATGACGGGTTCAGCACCGAGACAGGCAGGCCCGTCTGGGTGAAGGTTGCGCCCGTAACCGAAGCCGATTGGGTGAAGGTATGAACATCCTTCTTGAACAGCGCGACCGAGAACACGGCCTGCGGCGCAAAGTACCATTCAAAGGACAGGTCGTAGTTCGTCGCCTTATAGGGGTTCAAGAACGGGTTGCCGCTGGTAACCTTGTAATTGAAGCCATCGGCCGAACCGCCCGGGGTCAGCGAACCCAAAGAGGGGCGCGTCATCACATCGGCCACGGCAGCGCGAACGATCAGGTTATCGGTCGGATAGATCGCCAGATTGGCCGAAGGCAACCAGTCATCATAGCTGCGCGTTACCGTTGCTGTAACACCGCTGTTCAGGCCGTATGACGATTGCTCGGTTTTCGCGTAGCGGATGCCTGCATTGAAGGCATATTTTACGCCAAGGATATCGCCCTTGGCATCGGCCTGAATGTAACCGCCCTTCGAGGTTTCCGAAACGCCGCGGATATTGCCCGAATCGGCAACCAGTGCGCGGTTATAAAGGCCGGTGAAGGCAGCGGCTGCCGGCAGATTGGCAACCAGCCAATCGGTGGTGGTACCAGCGGGCTGACCCGAAGGCCGCAGCGAGAACATTTGCGTCAGCGCAGCCGAAGCCGGGAAGCCATAAACGGCGGTAGGGCCAAAGACTGATGATGCCGAGCAGGCGATCGTGCCGGCTGTGCTGGTGACCAGGCTGGTGCCGCCATTGCCGCACACGGCCGTATCACGAGTATAGGACAGGGCATCGAAATTGAACCGGCGCCAAACGGCCCCCATCTTCAACGTAAAGCCATCAGCCACATCCCATTCGGTGCGGAGTTGGGCGGTTTTGAAGCGGTTTGTGACGTTTGAAGGACGATCGCGGATTTCCGCAAGTTGGAAGCCAGCAGGATCGGTCACGGAGGTGCCAAAAGTCAGCTTCGGTGTCGCCATGTTGGTGTAATCATAGCTGTAACCTTGGGCATCACGATCATCGAGCAGGATCGTGGTTTCGACCGGAATATCCGCATTGGACTTTGACATACCGCCGACCAAGGTGAAGCGCAGCTTATCGGTTACTTCCTGATCCCACGTGCCGCCCAACTGATAGAACTCTGTCGAGCTCTGACGCAGATAGTGTTCGGTGCGGACATAGACGTCATTTAGCGTCGCCTTGATCATGTTGTGGTTGGCATCATAAACCGGATTGACCACGTCGATCGGACGTTCGTTAGAGCGTAGCAGCACTTCGCCCCACTGCTCTTCACGATCTTCCTTGAACTTGGAATAGAGCCCATCGATCGAGAACTTGGTCTTGTCATTGGGCTCAAACTGCAAGGAGCCCGTCAGGCCAAGGCGCTCACGACGGTGAGAGATTTCGCCATAACGCGGGATACGCGGGTGAAAGGCCAGTGCGGCCGCATCGCAATCGGTTCCGGCACGGTAAGTGCCGCCCGTGTTAACCGAAGCCGTAGTGCTGGTGGCGCTGCTGTACCAGCACGGCGTACCGTTGACCGAGTCAAAACGCGCCTGAGCCCAACGGACCGAGTTGTTACCCATTTCAAGGGTGTGGGTCTTGGAATAGGCAGCCGAAACCGAGGCACCGAAGGTGCCAGCTTCGTTCTTCCAGCTCAGCAACCCGGCAAGGCGGGGGCCGAGATTCTTTGACAGGCTGTTGTATGAACCCACAGCCGATACCGCGCCATGCAGACCATCTTTGCCAGCCAGCGGGTTGCCGGTGTTCAAATCAACAACCGCGCCCAGCGAACCTTCATCCAGAGAAGCTTCGGCGGTCTTGTGAACCACGATGCTGCTGAACAG
>JBEGLE010000198.1:0-3211 GCA_041183725.1 Pseudomonadota bacterium
ACCCGCGCTCGCGAGATTTTCCGTCTCGTGGTGGAAGGCTTTATTTCGACCGGGCAACCCGTAGGGTCAAAAACCCTGGCTGGGGGTGGGGCGCTGAACCTTTCACCCGCATCCATTCGATCGGTGCTGCATGAGTTGGAGGGGCTGGGCCTTTTGGCCGCGCCGCATACGTCCGCTGGGCGAATGCCCACTGAGGTAGGGCTGCGCCTGTTTGTTGATGGCATGATGCAGGTCGCTGAGCCCAGTCAGGCTGAACGCGCAGCGATTGAGCGGCAATTATCTGCTCCCGGCCCGATTGAGGCGGCGCTGGCGGCAGCGAGTGCGGTCTTATCAGACCTGTCGGCTTGCGCCGGGATCGTTATGGTTCCCAGCCACGAACCGCGGCTTCAGCAATTGCAATTGGTGCCACTGGCGCCGGGACGGGCATTAGCCGTTCTGGTTGGAGAAGATGGTGGGGTTGAAAATCGGGTGGTTGATCTGCCGCTGGATATTCCACCTTCGGCGCTGGAACAGGCGTCTAATTATATTTCTGCCCACTTGCGCGGTCGCACGTTGGCGCAAGCCGTGACCGCGATTGGCCAAGAGATCGCATCAGGAAAATCAGCGCTGGATGCGGCCAGTCGTGACTTGGTTACCCGCGGGCTGGCCGTTTGGAGCGAAGACGCATTGCGCCGCCCCGTTTTGATCGTGCGCGGACAAGCCAATCTTCTGGACGACAATGCCTTGCTCGATCTGGAGCGCGTGCGCTTGTTGCTGGATGATCTGGAGAGCAAACAGTCGGTTGCCGAATTGTTAGATGCCGCACGGCAGGCCGAGGCAACCCGCATTTTTATCGGGGCAGAGAACCGCTTATTCGCGCTTTCTGGCTCATCGGTGATTGCGTCTCCCTACCGAGATCGCGATGGCCGCGTGGTTGGCGTGGTTGGCGTAATTGGCCCGACGCGGTTGAATTATGCCCGCGTCGTCCCCATGGTAGATTTCACCGCCCAGTCATTGGGCAAAATCATCGGATAGACCGGAACATTTGACTCATGAATGATGATACCACGCCGCAGGCAGACCCCGCGGTTGAAGCCGAACTGAATGGCGTTCCTGAAGATATGATTGATCGTGATGACGCGGCCGATTCGTTGGACGATCAGCTTGATCTGCTGCGCAATGATTTGGAAACCGCCAAGCAGGATATTCTTTATGCCAAGGCGGAAACGCAAAATGTGCGCCGCCGGTTGGAAAAAGATGTCGCTGATGCGCGTGCCTATGCCGCGACAGGCTTTGCCCGCGACATCCTGTCCGTGTCTGACAATTTGGCCCGCGCGTTGGAATCCGTTCCGGCAGATCTGCGCGAGGATGAACGGCTGAAAAGCCTGATCGCTGGGATCGAGGCTACCGGTCGTGAACTGGATAAGGTTTTTGGCCTGCACGGTATCAATCGTATTGCCGCCAAGGGCCTGCCGCTTGATCCCAATCAGCACCAAGCCATGCTGGAAATCCCTTCAGCCGATGTTGAACCGGGCACCGTGCTTCAGGAACTGCAAGCGGGCTACATGATCAAGGAACGCTTGCTGCGTCCGGCCATGGTGGCTGTGTCTAAGAAGCCAGAATAGGCCTTAGTTCACATCACCAGCTGCGATAACGGACAAAGGCGCATTGGCCTTTGTGCCGTTGTCGAAAGTGATGGTCATGATAACGCTGTTTCCCGGTGCCAGATTGGGGGGCAGGGAATCCACCATGACATGGCGTCCACCCGGTGAGAATGACAGGCTGGCCCCAGCTTGTACTTCGGGTGCCTTCATATCGGCCATCGTGGAATGGCCATCCATTTCTTTGGTTTCATGAAACATGGCCATGCCTGCGCCGGCAATATCAACCGCAGACAGGCGCAATATGGTGCTGCTGTTATTCGTGAGGGTGAAATAGGCTGCCCCCGGATTGCCCTTAACCGCCGGTAGCACCAGTTTCCCATAAGCAATGGTGGCGGCCGCATCTGGGGAGCCGGCAGGTTTTGCGGCTGGTTGGCATGCCGCCAAGATCGCTAAGGGCAAAAGGGCAAGGATGTGATTAAGGCGGCGCATGGGTAATTTGCCTTTCCGGCGCGTGCTAAATTTCATGCAGAGCTAGTCCTTCGCAACCCTTGTGCCAAGCAAAAGCGCACCTATATCGCCCTCAACGAGCCGCAGAGACTGCTTGCCGGATGATCCGGGGGCATTCAGCGCGGTGTCAATTGCAAGACGTGAGGAACGGCATTCCATGGGTAAAGTTATTGGTATCGACCTTGGCACCACCAACAGCTGCGTAGCTGTTATGGATGGCGGCAAGCCCAAGGTTATTGAAAATTCCGAAGGTGCGCGCACCACGCCTTCGATCGTCGCCTTTACCAAAGACGGCGAACGTCTGATTGGTCAGCCGGCCAAGCGCCAGGCGGTGACCAATCCGGACAGCACGATTTTCGCGGTAAAGCGCCTGATCGGCCGCCGCTTTGATGATCCCATGACCTCGAAGGACATGGAGCTCGTCCCCTATTCGATCGTTAAGGGCAAGAACGGAGACGCTTGGGTTAAGGCTGGCGGCGAAGATTACAGCCCCTCGCAGATCTCGGCCTTCACGCTGCAAAAGATGAAGGAAACGGCTGAGAGCTATCTTGGTGAAACCGTGACCCAAGCGGTTATCACGGTTCCGGCATACTTTAACGATGCCCAGCGCCAAGCCACCAAGGATGCTGGCCAGATCGCTGGTCTGGAAGTGCTGCGTATCATCAACGAGCCGACAGCGGCTGCGCTGGCCTATGGCCTTGATAAGAACGACGGTAAGACCATCGTGGTCTATGACCTTGGCGGCGGCACTTTTGACATCTCGGTTCTTGAAATCGGTGATGGCGTGTTTGAAGTTAAGTCGACCAATGGCGATACCTTCTTGGGCGGTGAAGACTTTGACTCCAAGCTGGTCGAATATCTGGCTGACAAGTTCAAAGCCAAGGAAGGCCTTGACCTCAAGACCGATAAGCTGGCGCTGCAACGATTGAAGGAATCGGCGGAAAAGGCGAAGATTGAACTGTCTTCGGCCCAGACCACCGAAATCAACCTGCCGTTCATCACCGCCCGTATGGAAGGTGGCGCGACGACGCCGCTTCACTTGGTTGAAACCATCACCCGCGCCGATCTGGAAAAGCTGGTTGCCGATTTGATCCAGCGGACGCTGGATCCGTGCAAGAAGG
>JBEGLE010000199.1:0-17943 GCA_041183725.1 Pseudomonadota bacterium
GTTCTGGTGGATGGGGGTCCAGCGCTCCTTGTTCAGGTCGTGCCACTCGCGGGCCACCGATTCGAAGGTATGCGCCTCCTTGGCCTTCTCGGCGCGCGCACTGCGCTTCTTCTCCTCGGCCGGATCAATCCCCTGCACGATCAGCTTACGCGCGGCATCGCGCATATCGCGGGCGTCGGCCAGGCTGATCTCGGGATAGGGACCGAAGGCGAGCAACTTTTCCTTGCCGGCGATGCGGTATTTCAGGCGCCAGAGCTTCCCGCCGCTGGGGCGCACGAGCAGGTACAGCCCTTTCTCGTCGGCGAGTTTGAAGTCCTTCTCGCCCGGCGCGGCCTTGCGGACCTTCGTGTCTGACAGCATCGCGATACCCCTGCATGGGGGTACATGGGGGTATCGGCTCAGGCAGTACCCCCGGATATACCCCGACTTGGGGCCTCATTCGGTTGCACTGCGTTGCACTCGCCGCCCCTTTGGACCCACGGTATTCCGTGGGTTTTGGCACCGGATTGCACTGCATTGCAAGGGGAAATGGCGGAGCGGGAGGGATTCGAACCCTCGATACGCTTTTGGCGTATACTCACTTTCCAGGCGAGCGCCTTCGACCACTCGGCCACCGCTCCGCATGCTCTGGAAGGGGCGCCCTAGCGGTGAACGGGATGTTCCGCAAGGCCGAGCCGATGGCAGGGGCTATCGCTGCGGCAACCTGACTTTTTGCGCGATATGGCCAATGGTAATGGCATATTTGACGCGAAATGTATCTATTGTTGCGTCAAACTGTGCTTCAATGGGCCTACGCTATTGGCTAGCATCGCTGTTAAACTGCAAGAGCAACACGATAAGAACACCAGAGGAGTCTCAGCCATGGCTGATAAGGGTTTGCGCTATGTCATTATCGGAGCCGGCATGTCTGGCATGCTGACCGCGATCAAACTGCTTGAGCGAGGCGAGACCAATTTCATCATTTATGAAAAAGGTGATTCGGTTGGCGGAACCTGGCGTGAAAATACCTATCCCGGGCTCGCCTGCGATACGCCCGCCCATACCTATACTTATTCTTTTGCCTATAATCCCGAATGGAACGCCTTTTACGCAACTGGCAGAGAAATCCGCGCCTATTTTGAAGGGATCGCCGATCGTTACGGTCTGCGGCAATATATCCAGTTCCACACCGAAGTGGCTGGAGCCAAGTGGGATGGCACCCATTGGAATGTCACCACCAAGCAAGGGCAAGCCGATCGTGCTGAAATCCTTGTCTGCGCCAGCGGCGTGTTGCACGTGCCAGCAGTTGCCGACATCCCCGGTCTTGCAGATTTCAAAGGCCCCAGCTTTCACAGCGCGCGCTGGGATCATTCGGTGCCACTGGCCGACAAGCGTGTGGGGGTGATCGGTTCAGGTTCCACCGGCGTGCAGATCGTTTCCGCTCTGGTGAAAGAATGCGCGCAAGTAGTACATTTCCAGCGCACGGCGCAATGGATTTTCCCCTCGGTCGTCCGTCCGTTCACCGAGGCCGACAAGGCTGCCTTTAGGGCTGACTCGACAAAAATTGATGATATCCGTTTTGGGCCCGAAGCCTTTGAGCGGCGCAACCGGTTTACCAATGCGATCATCGATGTGAATTCGCCAGAGTTGGCCGAAATTCAAGCGATCGTCGAAAAGAACCTGGATGACAGCGTTAAAGATCCGACGCTCAAGGCCAAATTAACGCCGAATTACCTCGCGGCCTGCAAGCGGATGATCTTTTCCTCCGAATACTATGATGCCATCCAACAGCCCAATGCCTATCTGGAAGCTGGCTCGATTGCGCAGGTTGAGGCCAATGGCGTGCGGATGAAAGATGGCGCCTTCCACGCACTGGATGTTATCGCCATCTGTACCGGCTTTGATGTGAGCAAGTTCGTTCGCCCGATGAAGATCTATGGCGAAAACGGCCTCGATCTGGATGGTGTCTGGGCCAAGGGGCCAAGCGCCTATTACGCGGTAACCGTGCCGCATTTTCCCAATATGCTGTTGTATAATGGCCCGACTGGCCCGGTCGGCAATTTCTCGCTGATCGATATTGCCGAGTTCCAGTGGCTCTATTTCAACCAGTTGGTCGATCTGGTCCGCAAGGGGCAATGCGCCGGCTTCAGCCCAAGCGAAGCCGCCCATGATGCGTATATGACCTTGCGTAATGAGCGGGCGAAAAAGACGGTCTTCGCCTCAGGCTGCAAAAGCTGGTATCTCGATGCAGACGGTATACCGGCGGTCTGGCCATGGAGCTATGCCCATTTTGAAGAGGTCATGTCGAACCCCAAATTTGACGATTATGTTCTGACCACTGCCTAAGCGGCATGGCCTCATAGATAGGCCTTCCCCAACCCTTGCCCTAGAGCAAGGGTTGGGACGTATTCATGTCGTATCGCAGTCGCAAAGTTGCAATTCACTCGCAACAAACGGCCCCTATTGGCCCCCTTGAACCAAAAGGGGGTTACAGTGAACATTTCCAAATTCCGCACGTCTCAGATCGCCATGGGTGCCATGGCTGTCGCACTATCGATGCTTGCCAGCCAAACTGCATTTGCGCGCGCGGATGATGGCGCGGCCGGTGCTGCTGCTGCGGCAGAAGCCGACAGCGATGGCGGTTTGCGTGAAATCGTGGTGACAGCGGAAAAGCGCTCGGAAAACCTGCAGAAGACCGCGATTGCGATCTCGGTTCTGGGCACGGAAGATCTGGTGAACCGCCATGTTCAATCATTGGTCGATCTGGGCGATGGCGCGATTCCTTCGCTGCGTGTTGCTCCGTTTTTCTCACGCCCGGGCGCGTTGATCATCAACGTGCGCGGGGTTGGCGTTCTGTCTGACAGCAACCAGCCCGCGCGCGACCAGGGCGTTGGCGTTTA
The DNA here is from genome assembly GCA_041183725.1 of Pseudomonadota bacterium. Classification (GTDB taxonomy): domain Bacteria; phylum Pseudomonadota; class Alphaproteobacteria; order Sphingomonadales; family Sphingomonadaceae; genus Novosphingobium. The sequence goes on from JBEGLE010000199.1 coordinate 2,880, forward strand.
TGTCGATGGGGTTTATCTGGGGCGTCCTCAGGCACTGGGTGCAGCCCTGTTTGAAGTGGCCAATATCGAAGTGCTGAAGGGTCCGCAGGGTACTCTGTTTGGTCGCAACACCGAAGGCGGCGCAGTGAGCATCACGACAGTGCGGCCGCGCGGCGAATTCCGCTTCGATGCCACTGTCGGCATGGGCAACTTTGGCAGCTATAATGGCGTGGTCCATCTGGACCTGCCGAGCTTCAACGACATTAGCCTGAAAGTGGATGGGATCATCACCCAGCGCGGCGGTGTTGTGAAAAATCCGATGCCTGGCCAATCAGATTTCAACGGCTTTGATCGGCGCGGTTTCCATGCGGAAGCCATGTGGAAGCCCAGCCCCACTTTCACCCTCGATGCGTCTTTCGATAGTGGCTATGATGCAACTACCACGCTGTATCAGCAGCTTGTTGGCGCTCCCTTCGCGGTTGCCGCTTCAACCAATGATCCGGCCATTGCGGCCTATGTTCTGGCCGCTGCGGCCCCAGTCCAGCCCAATCGGGTTGACGTGGCGGCGATCGGCGCATTGGAACAACCTAGCGTCGGCAAGACCAGCGGTGGTCGGCTTAATCTAGAATGGCAAGCGAGCCCCAATCTCTTGCTCAAATCCATCTCGGCCTATCGCGAGCTGACCCAAAGCCAGTATGACAATGCTGGCGCTGCTGCTTCCTTCGTTACCCGGCCTGCCGCAACATTCACGGGTGCTGGGTTGCAGCGTTACAGCCTGGCTTTCTTCCGCCAAAATCAGCTGAGCCAAGAGCTGCAGGCGATTGGCGAATTTGATCGGGTGAAGTTCGCTCTGGGCGCGCTCTATTACCAAGAGCGCGTTCAAGACAGCGCCCAGGCACCCTTTGTTGCCGCTTTCACAGATGCCGCGGGCAGCACCTTTACGGTGAATCCATCGGCCATTGCCACGGCGGTGATCCAGCGCGCCAGCTATGTAAAAACCACGAGTATTGGCGCCTATGGTCAGGGTACCTATACGCCAGCCATCGCCGGTGACATTGCCCATCTGACTCTGGGCGCGCGCTGGACGCGCGACCGCAAGCAAGGTTCCTTGTTCACTATCAATGGTGCTTTGCCAGTTGGAATTAACGGCAACCCTGCGGCGGCGATTGCTTTGGACTACACGGCCTCACGGATTGATCCTTTGGTCAACTTGGCGATCGATGCCGCGCAGGATGTCAATCTCTATGGCAAGTGGAGCAGCGGTTATAAGTCAGGCGGCGCCAATTCGCGCTCGCTCAGCTATGCCAGCTTCAATCCTGAAACGGTTTCGATGTTCGAAATTGGTGCCAAGACCGAATTCTTGGACCACAAGGCGCGCTTCAACATTGCCGCCTATGTGGGCAGCTACAAGAATATTCAGCTCGATTTCAGCGGTCAGTATGAGGATTTCATCAACGGTGTTCGGGTTGTGACAACCCGCACGACCACCGATACGGTAAATGCCCCCGGTACTGGCCGCCTGAAGGGGGTTGAGGCAGAACTGACCTTGGTCCCCATGCGCGGCCTGACCCTAACCGGCAGCTTTGCTTATAACAGCGTGAAGATCCCGGATACGGTTAACCCCTTCAAACAGACGATCAATGGTGTGGCCGTAAATGTCACCACCTCGCAGCATATTTACCAAGTCTATACGCCAGAATATTCTGCCAGCGGCGCGATCGATTATGCAGTGCCGGTTGGCGCGATGAGCCTGCTTACACACATCGATGCCAATTATGATGGCGGCTACTATGCCAACTATACCGACACGCTGATCGATAGCCAAACCCGTGCGGTGCGTGTTGCCCAACCAAAGGGTGATAAGGCATTGGTGGTGAATGGCCGTATTGCCCTTGGCAATATCGCTGTGGGTCAAGCGGGCGCCAAGGCAACCGTGGCCCTTTGGTCGCGCAACCTTCTCAACGAACAGCATCTGTTCTATAAGTCAGCCAGCCCCACGGGTGGCGTCAACGGATTCTTCAACGATCCGCGCACCTTTGGTGTTGAACTGAATATTAAAATGTAATCAGACTGAAACTCTGTAGGGGGCTCTGACGATGATCCGCAAGACTGTTACTTTGGCCGGGTTGGCCCTATTGCTGACTCCAGTTTGCGCTATTGCCAGAGCCCCCGCAGATGCCACGGTTGAACGGACGGCCGCAGGCCAACTGGCGATCAGGTGGACCTCACCCGATCCGGTTGACGTTCTGGTTGCGCCCAGCGCCTCAGCCCCGATCAAGGCGGCCAAGCTGGTTTCGCCGCGTGATGGCGATGGCCAGCATGTGCTCAGCGCCACCGGACTGGCCCGTGACTATGTGATCCTGCGCGATGTCCGCACGGGTGAGATTGTCCGGGTGGCCGAACGCCTGATCCCGCTGGAGGCCGGATCGAATTTCCGCGATATAGGCGGCTACGCTGCGGCGGGCGGCAAACATGTGCGCTGGGGCATGATCTATCGTTCGGGCGGCACGCCGCTCCTGACCCACACTGATACCGATCGCATCCATGCCTTGGGCCTTAACAATATGGTTGATCTGCGTTCGGATGAAGAGCGGGTTCTGGCCCCCAGCAAAATCGATGGCGTGCCTTATACCGCGATTGGCTATTCGATGCTGAAGCTCAATGTCGGCGGCGGGATGGAGGGCACCTATCGCGGTTTCCCAACCATGCTGGCCCCACAGCTCAAGCAGATTTTCGCCAAGCTTTTGCGCAGCGAACAGCCGCTGGCCTATAATTGTTCGGCTGGTCAGGATCGCACCGGATTTGTCAGCGCCATGATTCTCTCGGCTCTGGGCACCCCCCGCGATACGATCATAGCCGATTACCATCTCTCTACCAAATATCGCCGGCCGGAATTTGAAATGCCCCATATTGATGTGGCTGCCCATCCCGGCGATCCGGCAGCGGCGCTGTTTGGGCAGTTTCAGGACAACCCCGCCGCGCGTGTGGCGCAGCCGCTGAAGACAGCGCAGGGGAAAGCTTACCTCGACTTCGCCTTTGCCGAGATCGATGCCAAATGGGGTTCGGTGGATGGCTATTTGCGCAGCGGTTTGGGCCTCAGCGCAAAAGACATCGCGCGTTTGCGGGCAACCTATACCCAGTAAGGGGCTGGAGGCGTTTATTCGCCATGGACATTTGCTGTCCCAAGCTGGAATAGTAACGGTCTATGGATAGCATAACCAACTCTGGTCGCGGCTTTCGCCGGCGCATTTTGATCGAACCTGCGGTGGGCGTGGTGACCGCCGAACTCGAGGATGACTATCACCGTATGGTGGTGAGCCTGACGCATTGCGATGGCGTGGTGTCTCAGGTGGCGAGCGAGATGAAGCGTGCGCCATGGACGACTTGCCCAGGCGCTATGTTGAAATTACAGCAGACTTTCACCGGCGTGCCGCTTGCGACCTTTGTGGCCCAGGGGGATCGTCCGCATAATTGCACCCATCTTTATGATCTGGCGATCTTCGCTGCTGCGCATCATGCGGATGATGCCCCGGTCGCCTATGATATTTTTGTCAGCGATCCTGTCGATGCTGGACGGCAGGCACAGTTATGGCGCGATGGGGCATTGCTGCTGGATTGGGTGATGGAGCAGGATCGCTTCACGATGCCTGCGGCCTTGGCCGGCCTGCGGATCACCGAAATCGGCGGCTGGATCGCCGAACAGGATAAGGCAGTTCAAGAAGCCGCCAGAATTCTGCGCTGGGCCGCCATAGTCGCGCTCGGCCGGCAAATGGATATGCCGGCCCATATGTCTGGCGAGGCCTTTGCCCAAGGCAATTGTTTCACTTTTCAGCCCGAAACCGCCAAGCAGGCCACGCGACTGCCGAATGCAGATATTGATTTTAGCGCCCCCGGCATGGAGCCAATGGCTGATCGCACCGCTATGTTCCGGCCTTGATCCCAGGCACAGTTGCCAGTCGCCGCGGAGACAATCTGTTGCTGGATATGGTCGTTGTAAAACATCTGCTGATTGCGCTGGGCATTGGCTTGGCCATCGGGGTTGAGCGCGAGCGGCGCAGAGCGCGCCGGGCGCGGCCGATTGCCGCTGGCTTGCGCACTTTCAGTATGGCCGCCCTGCTTGGCGCTTTGGCGATGCTGTTGGGCGGACCGATCCTTTTGGGCTTAGCAACCGCCATGACCGGCGTCCTCGCCGTTGCCAGCTATTGGACCATCCATGATCAGCAAGATCCCGGTATCACCACTGAACTGTCGCTTTTGGCAACGGTTATGCTGGGCGGCTTGGCCATGGTGGAGCCAGTTTTGGCCAGTAGCATCGGCGTTGTTGTTGTTATTATTCTGGCGGCGAGAACCCCTTTGCATCGGCTGGTGGGCGAATTGGCGACGGAGAAGGAAATATCAGACGCCTTGATTCTTGCCGGGGCGACACTGGTTATTCTGCCGGTTGTGCCTGATCGCGCCATGGGGCCGTGGCAGGCGCTTAATCCGCATGCGATTTGGCAGATTGTTATTCTGATATTGGCAATTAACGCCGCGGGTCACGTCGTGGCGCGGTGGCTAGGCTCGCGGCTGGGTGTGCCATTGCTGGGGCTGGCATCTGGCTTTGTTTCAAGCTCTGCCACGATTGCCGCTATGGGCCATTGGGTGCGGGCGGTGCCAGCGTCTTTACAGGCGGGGGTGGCGGCGGCCTTGCTGTCATGCGTGGCGACATGGGTGCAGCTGGCGGCGGTGATCGATATGACGGACCATAGCGCCTTTCTTGCCAGCTTGGCCCCGATCGGGGCGGCGGTGGCCATGGCCTTGAGCCTTGGAGGCTTTTACATGGTGCGGGCTTGGCGGCAGCCATCCAGCGCTGCGCCTGAGATCAGTCAATCGTTCAGTATCATGTTGGCTCTTGGTTTCGCTGTGATGGTATCGGTGATGTTGATAGCCATTTCCGCTTTGCGCGCCTGGTTTGGCGAAATTGGCCTGATCTCTGCCGCCGCCATTGGTGGTGCTTTGGATGTGCACGCGGCCAGCATTGCCGTTGCCGCGCAGGTTGCCAGCGGCGAGATTTCTGCTGCCCAAGCCGTGGTGCCCATACTGGTTGCCAGTGTGAGCAGCACGGCTGCGAAAATTCTGTTTTCCGCAGCGGTCGGAAGCCGGGCCTTTAGCCTGCGGGTCATTCCCGGCTTGGTGATTATTGTGGCTGCGGCTTGGGCAGGATACGGGTTGATCACGGCTTAGCCGGCCTGGGTATCTTTAGCCGGCCTGGGTATCTTTAGCCGGGATGCGCATCCGGGGCTAATCTGGGGGCTTTGGCTTGGTCTTTCATCACGGCATAGGCCGCGTTGCGGGCATCGGGTGCCAGAGACAGCAGATAGTGGCTGGCCTCCTTATAGGTCAGGAAAGGGGTGTCATTCACCACGATCGGAATGGTGCGCCCGTTATAGATACGGCGCAGCAGCCGCTTTTGCGCCCGGGTTAAGCCCAAGTCATCTTCCCAGGCGGCGTCTTCGTTGGTGACAGTCATCGGCAATCCTGTAGGGGACATGGCGCGCATTTGCCAGAATGCGCCTGAGCAGGGTGCGCTCTGCGACAAGAACAACAGGAGTGAATGTTTCGTGTCCTCTGCATCGCAAAATCATTCCGAGCACTTTGCCCACTGCCTACAGGTACTGGGCGGCGTGACTGCTGCCTCTCGCCGGCTGAATATTGACGAACGCGCCCTGCGGCGTTTCGCGAATGGCGAGCGGCCCATTGGCGAACCGCTGATGCAAGATACGGCGCAGGCCTTGCGGGCGCTGATTAACGAAGCAGAAGCCGCCGCGGCCATCATCACCGCAGCCTTGGGCAAGGGATCGGTTGAACCGTAATCACGCAGGGGCCTTCTTTAAATGGCGGAAGTAACCCTGGTGATAAATTGTAAGGCTTCGGCTGCTGCACTATCGTGCTTTTAGCCGCCGGCGATATTGTGCAGCGCGCGCGGCGCGTTGGGCTTGGCGATCGGCTAAGGATGTGAAAACCGTGCCCTCTGGTAAGACGTTTCTAAGCTGCGCGATCGGAACCAGTTGCGCAGAACGGATGGCATCGTCCGCCTTTGCCCCGGGGGGTAAGGATTGCCAGCGAATGACCAGAATGCCGGCGGGCTGTCCTTGGGGGTCAAGCCAATTGTAGACGCCCGGATCACGCTCTGACACCACGAAAGTGTAAGTTCCATCGGCATTGGGCTTTGCCTGTGTGCGATTGAGACTGCTGGTCCTTGTGGCATAGTCATAGGCAACGCCCCACGGATCACACAGTTGCACACCCAAAGACTGGGCCCCGATCGCGTCGACAGTGATAACCCAAGCCTCGTCGGGCTTTAGAGCAAAGTGAGCCGATGCCGATATCCCCCTGCCGCCGGGGCGCATTCTTGCCGCACTGAGTTGATTTGCCGGACGCGAAAATAGGAACTGATTGTCGTAATTGACCCAATATGGCGCGATTTGCCGCAGCAGAGCTGTGGCGCGTTTAATAAATTCTGTATGATGCGGCGCAGGCGCTATCGGGGGGCCGTCTATACGCTGAATAGACAGAGCAGTGGGCTCTTGGGTTGCCCAGTCGGTAAACAGATCACGCACCACCACCAGAACTTTGCCTTTTTCTGGCGTTTGCAAATGATTGGGCCGCCCATTGGCGGGCTTTGAGTCGACAGTGATGGTAAAGTTACCCTGCCCGTCTGTCACAATTTCATCGCTGCGAAGGGTCGATAATTGCTTGCCCCCTTCGGCGGTCATCGCGGTGGTGCCGGGAATCGCATCCCGCATTTCAAAATGCAATTCGGCGGGGCGGTTTGGCGGAAAATGGCCACGGACGGTATAACGCGCGCTGCCAGCCACGGAAAAGCTGCGATAGACGTTGTCCGGATTATCAATTCCGTAACCCGAACGCGGCACAATAAGGTGATGCCAATGATGCGGCGCGTTAACCGTCCACAAAATTCCAGGCCGATCGCTGTCTTCGCCCACCGCATATTGCGCAGCGGCCACAGCAATCGAATGGGCCGCCACCTGAATGCGGGCCTTGCCTGCGGGTGTTTTCCCCTGCGGATCGGCGGCATAGAGTGCGACCACTTTGGCAATCTCAGCTTGCATCGCCATGCTGGAAACAATGCGCAGAATCTCGCGCTCAGTGCGAATCTGGTACGGTGTTGCCAAAACGGCGCCAGATCTGTGCGGAGAATGGGAGCGGCCCCAGTCTGGCGAAGCTTCGGCCGACGCCGCCATGATCGCCGCAAGCAACCCAGCCAAAACAAAACGGCCCATCCCCAACGGCGCGTTTATCATGCCGCCCTCTATCCCCCTTGCCGGAAAAGAAATCCGGCACAGTATAATCAGAGCCTGCAATGCTGGCGCATCCCCCCTTTTGAGGCAAGCGCTTTCCGTCATATCGCTCAGGCCAAGGCGTTATCGCTTTGAGCCGATCCTGTGAATGTCACTGAATCTTTGACTAAAGCAAGGTCCGTGAGGTGTGAATGCACTACGGCGTGATAGCGACGGTTGGCCCATCCTTATGGGCCAACCGCCAACCATCACGCCGCAAAACAATCCGGCAATATGCCTGATATCAGAACTTGACCCCTACGCGCACACCATAGGTAGCAGGCTCATTGCCCTGCGAATAATCGCCGAACGAGCTGCCAGACAGCACGAAGTTATAGCGGGTATTCGTCAGGTTATCAGCATAGGCGCCAATGGTGAAACGGTCGCTAGGATCAGTCCAGTTGATCTGTGCATTGGCAAGTGCATAGCCATCCTGACGATAGCGCTGCGTATTCTGCAATCCAGCAGGTCCGGATGGGCCATAGAGTGAGGCATTGGCCACCACGTAGGACGAGGTGTAGCTGACGTTGCCCGATAGCGCCAATTTCCCGCCACCAAGTTCGCGCTCATAGGTGAACCCGAGGTTGCCGGTGAACGAAGGCGCCCGCGCCATCTGCTGACCGCTCCAGTCTTGGGTCTGACCACCTGCGTTTATACCCGTAGTCGCATTCAGACCGGTTCCGACTGCGTTATTGAAGTCGGTATAGCGGGCATGGATGTAAGCCATACCGGCACGCAGGGTGAGCTCGGGGGTCGGCGTCCAAGTTAACTGGCCATCAATACCGTATGATTCAGCTTTTTTGGCGTTGTTCAAAGTCTGCACTGGCGTAACGCCGCCAGGGATCAGACCCGTGAGCCCAACTTGCAGATCGCGGAAATCATAATAGTATGCAGCAACATCGAAGTGGACCGCAGACGAAGCCGTCTTGAAGCCTATTTCGTATGAGGTCAGCTTTTCTGGCTGGACCGGGAATACCAGCGCCGCATTCGTAACAACTACGTTGTTGAACACGCCAGCCCTGAAGCCTTTGGCCCAGGATGCATAGATGCTGGTGCGGGGCGCCAGTTCATAACGCAGAACCACACGCGGTGTTGTTGAATTGAAATCTGCATCCTTGCTAACCGGCGCTGCCACCGTGCCGGCACCAATCGCCGGACCGGCAACTTCATAGAAGTTGATATGGCGCTTTTCGTGACTATAACGCAGGCTTCCCGTCAGGAAGATGCGGTCGTTGAAGTTGTAGGTAGCGTCGGAATAGACTGCATAGGCATCAGACCCCAAGAAGATGAAGCTGGTGCGCGAAATGCCGGTTGCGGTCACTGTGTTGGCACCGCCCTGGCCGTGATCAAGCCGATCATGGTAATAAAACGCACCAACCACCAGATCGAGATGGTCGATTGCCTTGATCGAATAGTCCAAAGTCTGCTGGAACGTACGCTCATGGATCGAGTCATCAAATGACTGCGAAATGATCGGCCTGCTGGCATCGAAATCGAAGATCGAATGGGAAAGCCGGTGTGCATAGCCGGTGTACGAGGTAAGCGTACCGATCCCCGTTTCGATTGCGACCTTGCCGGTGAATTCATCCGCCCAGGCATTGGCATCGGCAGGAATCGTTAGCGACGAGGTATCGCGCAGGCTTGCCCGTCCCGGCGTGGCCGGAATGCCAAATCCGGCATTGGGGTGCGCATTGATCGTATAGGTTGTGCCGCGGGCATCCTGCACGAAGCCGTGATTATAGCCCAGCGTGATCTTAAAAGCATCGCTTGGAGAATAGGCTATTTTGGTGCGCAGGGAAGCCGTCTTCAGCGGAGCCGTGTAGCTCCCGTCGGTGATATCCCTGATGTAGCCGTGGTTGCTGCGATATGAGCCGGCAATGCTCATGGCAAGCTGCTCGCTCACCGGTACCGACGCATATACCTGCCCACGAAAATCATTGAGGTTGCCATAAGAAAACTGGGCTTTGCCCTGCATTTCGTTCGAAGGCGTGAGCGTTTCCATGACAATAGCACCGGCCATCGCGTTGCGTCCGTATAGTGCGCCTTGCGGCCCCTTCAGGACCTGAACGCTTGCCAAATTGGCGAGGTCACCATTGATGGTGACCATGTCCGGCTGGTAAAAACCGTCAACATAGACTGCGACGTTGTTTTCAAACCCGTAGCCCAGTGTCAGGGTCGTAATGCCGCGGATAGCAGGCTGGGTGAACGAGCCACCCCGGTTGACCTGAACACCAGAGGCGATCTGTCCGAGATCAGTCAGACGCTGCGCGCCGCTCTTGGCCAGGGTATCACCGGAAATGGCCACAATCGAGACCGGCACATCTTCTAGGCGCTCCGCACGACGCTGCGCGGTAACGATGATGTCGTTTGCCGAGTTCGCCTCTTCCGCAGTACCTGCCGTGGCCGGCTTGGTCTGCGCGAAGGCAGGGTTGGCCGCCAGCAAGAGCATAGCCGTGCCGCCAAAAAGTACGGCCCTCATAGTCGCACTGATGCCTGAATTCTTCATCTGATCCCCTCCTCTGCCTCATGGGCCAATTTGACTCTTTCGGTCGCTCGGCATTCATGCCGGCCAATTAATGCAAATACCAGCAAGCATTTCAATGGTCAAATTAATGGTCAAATCGCGAAATCACCGCTAAATTGATTTAAGGCGACATGTGTTATTCTTGCCACGATTAGGGTGCAATCAGGCTTTATAGATTGCCCGAAGCACTTTCTTGTCCGGCTTACCCAGTGTGGAAAGCGGAATACTTTCAATGAATTCAACCGATTTCGGGGCCTGCGCCGGCTCCTCGCGCTCGTGAACCAGGGCTATCAGTTCGTCTAAAGAAACAATTTCGCCGTGCGCCAGCACGACGGTGTCCTTTACGGCTTCGCCCCATTTGGGATCAGACACGCCGATTATTACCGCCTGTCTCACTGCCGGATGGGCGGTACGCACATCCTCCACCGCGCGGGTATTGGGACGAAGCTGTCGTTCGCAAGCCCGATCGCATGGGCAACTTTCAGAAGGAGCGGACATCCGGGCGATCTTGTATCCAACCTGCAGCGAGTGGGCCTCGGCGGCGGCAAAATAGTTGGATCGGAGCTGCGAATTGGGGTGGGTGGCTAATATGATGTCTGCCAAGATTCTTAATCAGAGTATCATCACCCCTTCAGCGGCAAATTGCGACGCTCCCGATCAAGATGCCGCATAGTAGCGTGTCGGGTTACCCGACAGGCTAGGTCAAACTGACAATTAGCCCGGCCATTGTGCGGGGCTTTTTTGTGCAATCGTCACATTTATCGCGCGTGATTCTATACAACTTTTTGAGCGGACATTGCTTCGCGCTTTTCCCGAAAAACATTGATTTTTATAGGGAAATGGTGCCGCTTAGGTGATTCGAACACCTGACCCCATCATTACGAATATGTGTGAAACCTAGCAAAACCGTGCTTTTTTGACGTTGTTGTATAGTAAATCTGAAATAATTACCTATTTTCAATGGCTTGGTCGGGCTTACACGACTTTCATTATTGCCCTGCGAATCAGTCATATAGCCCCGTGTTGTCGGGTTGCCCGACTGCGATGCCAATTCGTATTTGAGCCGTTTTAGCCTACATGACCCACACGCGACTTTTGTGTCGGTTAAGCTATGTCGGGTTTGGGTGCCCTAAGGTTTGCCAATCTTACAGCTCTTTAAGCTGATGCCGCTCCCACTTGTCTTCGTTCGTAGCAATGATATGTTGCAATGTTATTAATAGCCTCGGGGTTTTATAAGGCAATCACACTGGGGACGGCCATGGGGAAGGTAGCAGTGTTTGCAGGCGCGGCTCTGGCTGCATCTCAATATGCCCCCGCAATCGGTCATGCTGAAGCGGAAAACGCCCCCTCGCCGCCACTTATGGAATGCACGCTATTCGCTGGCGAAGGACAACTTCTAGACGGGCACTGCCGTGTTTTGACGCTGCCTAATGGGCACATTTTAATCAAAGAAGAAGCAAGCCCAAGTTTCATCTTTCTCGTCAAGCCCAATCGAAAGCGTGATGAAGTTTTTTGGAATGGCGCTGGCCGAAGCAATAAGACTTTGACGAAGCTAGGGGCGGCTTTCGGAATAGAAAATTGCTGGATGAGTGTGCCGAAGAGCGAAGTTCACTTCTCTTTGTGCCTGACACCTCCGCGCCTCTACCAAGGTGAAAAATAGCCATTCAACAAAAGGATCAGCGAATGCGGAATTTAGGTTATTTGAGGGCTGTATCGGTCACCTGCCTTCTCATTTCAGCTTCTGCTGCTCTCGCACAGGATGCGCCCAGCTGGTCGGGAATTCCTGATGCCCGCACGCTGATAATCAATAGGGTCAGTAAGCTCCCGAATGGCTACGGAGTTGAGTTTGTCAATGTCGAGGCAACGAACTTTAATGTGGTGAGCGGCATTAACATTAGAAACGGGAATTATGCCGTCACCTATCAAATGGCAGACCGATCTTTTGATCTGACTTATAACTCCAAGAGCTCACACAAAGGATATTTTGGAGTTGGCTGGGGATCGCCCTTTGAAACGCGCCTTGTCAGGATGCGGGATGGAACGATTTTCCTGCAAACGAATGGGACGGGGGCAATCATAACCATATCCTCCGCCTCAGGTGCCTCAAAATATGCCGACATGATGGATGATGTGATTATCAAAGAGGCGTCCCGCAGCCCAGCAGGATCTCAAGCGAAGGTTCACGCGCGTCTCCAGAATGATCGGCAGTATGCCATCGACATGGCGCTTCAATATAACGCGCTAGGTGCGTTCCCCACTGACTTAGGCGTTTTTGAATTTAGAGAAATTGGAAGCGGTAGATTTCCTGTTCCGAGCTGCGAAAGGGGCGGAATGCTCACAATTAGCCAACAAGGTTACATGCTAGCTTGCGGCGATGTACTGTACCGCTTTAATCAACATGGTTTGCTGCGGCGTGGATACAATGAACAGATGGGGGCATTTGATCTATTTTATGATGAAAATAGCAAAATGGTAACCGCCACTAATGGCTCTAAGGATCTTCAATTTGTCTGGGGCGCTAAAGGTATTGAGAAGATTGTCGTCAAAAAGATATACGAAGCAGCGGAAACCGATAAGGCCGACACACTTACTTATGGGGCAAGGGGAGAGTTGACCAGTCTGTATCAGCCTAAGGAGGCCTTTGGTTTCAAGTACAGCTACAATGCCAACCTTGACATGACCCGCATCGACTACACCGACGGAACCTCCCAAGTCATGACCTATGACGAGGCTGATCGTACAACCAGTCTGCGCAACCGAAGGGGGGATGTCACTCTGCTGCGATATGAAGACAAGCGCGAGGCTTGCTTTAACTACGTGACGTCAATGTTCAAAGATCGTTACATTGACAATGGAAGCGCGGTTGTTTTCCGATTGGAACACGAAGTTCAAAACGGCAAACCTTGCGAAGACACTGCTTTAGAAATCATTCCAGGCTAAGGCTGATATGGGTTCTTGCTTGAACTGATAGGAGGCGCTTAGTGCAGCAAGTCTTACAAAGGGAGCTTTGTGAAGTTCTTCATCGAATGGCTCGATGTGCCTCGCTCATCATCCCGACATTGTCGCTTGCTCATTCGCTTCCAGCCATTGCGGCTGATGGTAGCGAGACGGCTCAAGCTCAAACACACCCTCCCGCATATCTACATTGCTCGCTGAAAGTTGGAGAGAGCTCACTCCTTGAGGGGCCTTGCCGCGTTACTACGCTGACGGGCAGTCGCATCTTAATCGAAGCCGAGGGGCAATCGGAAATGAAGCTCCTGGTTGTTCCCGAGGATCAGCGTGACCGAATTTTATGGAATGGGGGCGTTAGCGTGCGGGGGGTAGATCAGCTCTTGGGCGTGGGTCAGTGGGTCGATAACTGCTGGCGAAATGTAGTTAACAGCGATCCGCCATTTTATTTATGCCTCATCAGTCCGAAAGGATGATCACGTGACCTTTAAATGCACGTCTCAATCTTGGCATCTGCTTCAGGCTTCTTCGTCATTTTATCGCTGCTGGCAAATTCGGGGCAGCGTTCGGATAATAGCTCTGAGCCTTCGAAACCTCTCCTTTTTAATTGGCGCATGCCTCCTTGGCGCAAATCAGGCGGTCGCAGCTGACTGGGTTTATATCACGGACAGCTCGGACGGTGATGCCACATATTATGATGGATCGAGCATCCGTCGATACAGCTTAGATGATCGCGATATTGGCGAGGTAGGTGCGTGGATAAAATTCTCTCATCCAAGAGGTGATTTCGTAGAAATAAAATTCTCAATTGAATTTGATTGCGAGAGATACACTTATAGAGAAGAAGCTAGAATTGGTAAATATTCTGATGGGACATGGAGTAAGCCGATTTTCCGCGATAGCGATGCAACATTTAGTATTATAGATGATGGAAGCATTGGTTCGATACTTTATAAATACGCATGTAAAAATTAATTAATTATCATTTTCCGCGATAAGAAAGCTTAAGCGGCAGTGACGTCACCAGCAGACGTGCCGGACGCTGCTGTTGAACACATCGGTAAGATGCTGACGTTGGCTAAGAACAAGCATAAGGAAGCTATCGCGTCGCTCGGCAGGCCAAGATCGGACCGGTGTAGCAACTGCTTTGATCATGGTCGCATTGGGTGTGGACCGAAATGACATCATTACTGACTATTAATTATCGACACAGCTCCGTCGACCACAATATGAAATGCCTAAGCTTGATTTGAAGGATTGGCCTAGCAACGCCATCGCTTCCCATTATGTAGCGATACAATCTTCGTCAGCGCCGCAAAGGCTGAGCCTCTCTATACAAAAAACGGTGCGCCCCATCTTGCGCAATTTTTTGAATTGATTGATCAGAAATATGGCGGCGTGGATGGCTAATTGTCCAAAGAATTGAGCATCACGCAGCGCGATATCGAACGCCTGAAACAGCTTTATCTTGAATAGATAAATTAGGCCGCGTTGGCAGAAGACTTGATTCATCACCTTGCGGCAGCATGGTTGGGGAGGCTTTTGAAAGACCGAGCCGTGTTATTGTAACAGGTGGCGTTGTTTGAGCCTAGCTTTGCACAATTGACAATTGCGCCAAAAGCTAAGTTGTCAGTCATGGTGCAATCACATGATGCGCTACCCACATTGTTGTATAGTCCAGACTATACAACAAATTTCGGGACGGAATCTTCTCAAAGTATTGTAAATTATGATGAAAAATGGTGCCGCTTAGGTGATTCGAACACCTGACCCCATCATTACGAATGATGTGCTCTACCGACTGAGCTAAAGCGGCTTAAACCCGGGTGGGTCTTACCAAGTTCATCTGGGCCGCAGGGTTGCGGAAACCGGATGGGGGCGCATTAGCGGGGGCTGTCTTGCTCCGCAAATGCTTTCATCGTTTGGAGGCCCGAGCCGGAATCGAACCGGCGTACACGGATTTGCAGTCCGTTACGTAACCACTCCGCCATCGGGCCTTAGAACGGTGATCTTGGCAGCTTACCAGAATCTAGTCTGGGCGCGCCTTTTGCACACCGGCAGGGCTGTGTCAAAGCTCCTTTGGCCACAAAGGCGCAGCATAGCCTTTCTATAGTGGCTGGCGATAATCACCGCGGGCGATGGCTTCGGCATAGGTGGCGGCGTGGGGCGGGTGATCGGGGTGGCGCAACCAAGCAACGATGCGCGCCCGTTCTTCCTCGGCGCCATCTTTCACGCCATCGTCATAGACGGCGGCCCATTCATCAATATCGCT
>JBEGLE010000200.1:0-8710 GCA_041183725.1 Pseudomonadota bacterium
CGTCAACGTGCGCTTGAGGAAGAACGCCGCCGCGCCGAAGAAAACCGCAAGGTTGAAGATGCGCCTGCTCCGAAGCAGCCAGAACAAGATATTGCCCCTGCTGCGCCTGTGCCAGTGGCGGTGCCTGAAGTTGCGGCTGAGCCTGCTGACGCCGCACCAGAGGCAGAAGATCAGGCTGCTGTATCGTCCGCAGCTCCTGCTCCGCGCCGTTTCACCCCAGTTGCTGCGCCCAAGCGCCCCGAACCGGCTCCGAAAAAGAGCGCGCATCCGCGTGACAAGACGGCAGACAACCGCCGCCAATCAGGCAAGCTGACGGTTAGCCGTGCGCTGAACGAAGACGAAGGCGCGCGCGCCCGCAGCCTTGCTGCGCTGAAGCGCGCCCGCGAAAAAGAACGCCGCGCGCATTTTGCTGGACAGCAGCAATCGCGTGAGAAGCAGGTGCGCGATGTTATCGTGCCAGAAGCGATCACGGTTCAGGAACTGGCCAACCGCATGGCGGAAAAGGGCGCAGATCTGGTCAAGTCGCTGTTCAAGATGGGCATGATGGTCACCGTCAACCAGACGATTGACCAAGATACCGCTGAACTGCTGGTTGAAGAATTTGGCCATAATATTCAGCGCGTGTCGGAAAGCGATGTCGATATTGATACTGCGTCTGACGTGGATGATGCCGCAACCTTGCTGCCACGGCCGCCGGTGGTGACCATTATGGGTCACGTCGATCACGGCAAAACCAGCCTGCTTGATGCCCTGCGCGGCACCGATGTGGTGCGCGGTGAAGCGGGCGGGATTACCCAGCATATCGGCGCCTATCAGATCAAGACCAAGGGGGGCGATCTGGTTACCTTCCTTGATACACCAGGCCACGAAGCCTTCACCGATATGCGTATGCGCGGTGCCAATGTCACCGATATCGTTGTTTTGGTGGTAGCTGCCGATGATGGCATCATGCCGCAGACAATTGAGGCGATTAACCACACCAAGGCCGCAGGCGTGCCGATGATCGTGGCAATCAACAAGTGCGATAAGCACGACGCCAACCCGCAAAAGATCCGCGAACGTTTGCTTGAGCACGAAGTTGTGGTCGAGCAGATGTCGGGTGATGTGCAGGACGTTGAGGTTTCGGCCAAAACCGGTGCCGGTCTGGACGATCTGATCGAAAAGATCCTGCTTCAGGCCGAAGTTTTGGAACTGCGCGCCAATCCGGATCGTGCCGCCGAAGCCACGGTGGTGGAAGCCAAGCTGGATAAGGGCAAGGGGCCGCTGGCCACGGTCCTTATCACCCGCGGGACCCTGCGCGTAGGTGACATCTTTGTGGTTGGCACCCATTCGGGCCGCGTTCGCGCGATGCTGGATGACAAGGGGCGTCAGATCAAGGCGGCTCCGCCTGCTCTGCCGGTTGAGGTTTTGGGCCTTGGCGGCGTGCCGATGGCCGGTGATACGCTGACCGTTGTTGAAAGCGAATCCCGTGCCCGCGAAGTGGCAGCTTACCGCGCCGAACAGGCAACGGCCAAACGCACAACTTCGGCACCAGCCAGCTTGGAAAATATGTTCTCGGCGCTCGCTGCCAAGCAGACGGTTCTGGAATATCCGATCGTTATCAAGGCTGACGTGCAGGGTTCAACTGAGGCGATCGTCAATGCGCTGAACCGGCTGTCGAATGACGAGATCAAGGTTAAGATCCTGCAGTCCGGGGTTGGCGCGATTACCGAAAGCGACGTTAATCTGGCTTTCTCAACCGGTGCGCCGGTGGTTGGCTTTAACGTCCGTCCCAACGCCAAGGCGCGGGAAATGGTGGAACGTCACAAGGTGCGGATGAAGTATTTTGATGTCATCTACCACCTGACCGAAGATGTCGCGAAGGAGATGGCTGGTCAGTGGGGTCCAGAGCGGATCGAGCACGTGGTTGGCCGCGCCGAGATCAAGGAAATCTTCCCTGCTGGCAAGAAAGACAAGGCAGCCGGTCTGTTGGTTACCGATGGTTACATCAAGAAGGGCATCTTCGCCCGTGTTACCCGCGACGATGTTATTATCACCAAGACGGTTATTGCTTCGCTTCGCCGTTTCAAGGACGACGTTGCCGAAGTGCGCGCCGGCTTGGAATGCGGTGTGGTGTTGCAGGATACCAACGACATCAAACCGGGCGATATTCTGGAAACCTTCGAGGTTGAAGAACGCGAACGGATTGTCGGGTAAGCCATCTTCATGGTTAGGACGCCTGCGATAATTTCACAGGTTCATGGCATTTTCGACGCGGCAAGGGTGCTTGCCGCGTCGATTGTTTTCCCCGTCTCTCGTCGGGCTATTTCCGCCTGATGCCCCGTTATGTTGCCTTTTTTGGTGCAATCAATGTGGGCGGCAATCGGCTAACTATGGCCGATCTGCGTTGGGCTTTTGAGCGTGAGGGCTTTGCAGATGTGGAAACGGTAGTTGCCAGTGGTAATGTGCTGTTTTCGTTTGATGATCGGCCCAGTGATGGTTTGGAAGACCTGCTAGAGCATGTGATGCTTGATCGCTTTGACATCAGCAGCTTTGCCGCCGTGCGAACCCGTGATGAAGTGGCGCAGGCCATCGCCGCCAATCCTTTTGCCGTCGATGGGCAGGATAATCAGGTGCACACGCTGTTTCTCTCGTCCCAGCCGGATCTGGCCGCATTTGAGCGGCTGGCAGCAGATCAGGCGCTGCGCGGGCCGGAACGCTTGGCAAGGGGTGACCGCGCGCTCTATATCGACTATGTCGCAGGCGTGGGGAGCAGCAAGCTGACCAATGCCTTTATCGAACGACGGCTGGGATGCCACGGTACGGCGCGCAATATTGCCTCGCTCGCCCGCATCCTCGCGAAGATGGATTAACAATGTCCCGCCAACAAGCCACGCCTGAAACCCGTTCGGTTCGCCTGCTGAAGGTGGGGGAGCAGGTGCGCCACGTCATCTCTGAAATTCTCACGCGCCAGATGGTGCATGACGAAGTGCTCAGCGGGCATACGATTTCTGTCACCGAAGTGCGGATGTCGCCCGATCTGCGCCACGCGATTGTCTTTGTGAAACCGCTGTTGGGCAGCCAAGAGGAAACAGTTCTCAAGGCGCTTCGCACCCATACCGCCTTTTTTCAGCGTGAAGTGGCGGGTAAGCTAAAGCTGAAATATGCTGCCAAGATACGCTTTCAGGCAGATGAGAGCTTTGATGTGGCGATGAAGATCGACACCATTCTAGCCGATCCGCGGGTTGTGCGGGATCTATCAGAAGATGCGGACGACTAATTTCTCGAAATGATCTGAGAAAGTATAAATAACTGCATGGCAAAGCTGTATTTTTATTATTCCAGCATGAACGCGGGCAAAAGCACAAACTTGCTTCAGGCCAATTTCAACTATCACGAACGCGGTATGCGGACGATGCTGTGGACGGCTGCGCTGGATCATCGCGGTGGGGACAAAGCGATTGAAAGCCGCATTGGCCTGTTCGCTGATGCCCAGCGCTTTGCCGCCGATACGGATCTGTGGCAGCGCGTGATGGCGGCTCATCGGGCAGAACCGCTCGATTGTATCCTGCTGGATGAGGCGCAATTCCTTTCATCAGATCAGGTTTGGCAATTGGCGCGTTTGGCGGATGAGGGCGGGATTCCAGTGCTCTGCTATGGCTTGCGCACCGATTTTCAGGGTGAGCTGTTCCCCGGATCGGGAGCCTTGCTGGGCATTGCGGATAGTCTGGTAGAGTTGAAAGCCGTTTGCCACTGCGGCCGCAAAGCGACCATGAACCTGCGGGTTGATGTATCTGGCACGGCGGTCAAGCAGGGAGCGCAGACCGAAATTGGCGGCAATGATCGTTATCTGGCCCTGTGCCGCAAGCACTTTACCGAGGCGTTGAGGCCATGAATGGCAAGCTATATGAAGCGCTGACCCTTATTGTTCCGCTGGTTTTTGCCATTGTCTTTCACGAAGTGGCGCACGGCCTGATGGCGCGGGCAATGGGTGATCGCACGGCGGCAGAGCGGCGGCGGCTGACCCTTAATCCGCTGCGCCATGTTGATCCTTTGGGAACGATCATTCTGCCGGGCATGCTGGCTTTGGCCCATTTGCCGGTGTTTGGCTGGGCGAAGCCGGTTCCCGTGTCGGCGCAGCGCATGCGCAATCCGCGCCTCGGCATGATGCTGACGGCTGCGGCGGGGCCGGGGATCAATCTTCTGATGGGCTTGGCTGCGGCCGTGGCGCTTGGCCTGATGGCCCGCTGGCATGGCGCGCAGCAAGGGCTGGATGCTGCCTTTCTTTTTCTTATAAAAAACCTGATAAACTTTATCCAAATTAATGTTTTTCTTGCTCTTTTTAACCTTATTCCGATTCCACCCTTTGATGGATCGCACATTCTGGAAGGGCTTTTGCCGCGATCCCTCGCTGTGCAATTTGCCAAGGTGCGCCGGCTTGGCTTTGCCTTGGTGCTGATTGTGCTGGTGGTATTGCCCAGTGTGATCCCCGGTTTTGACCTTATCACACCACTGGTTGGCCCGCCGGTGGAATGGGTGCTGAATGCCTATGGCGCGATTGTTGATCGTCTGGCTGGCCAGATCGCGTGAACGCCGTCGCGCCGCATGGCTGGATCATTCTGGATAAGCCATTGGAGCTGGGGTCAACCCAGGCAGTGGCGGCGGTTAAGCGCAATTTGCGGCAAGCTGGGCTGGGCAGGGTGAAAGTAGGGCATGGTGGCACGCTTGATCCGCTGGCAACCGGAATTCTGCCGATCGCGATTGGCGAGGCGACCAAATTAGCCGGCCGTATGCTTGATGCTAGCAAGGACTATGCATTCACTGTGCAATTCGGTTGCGAGACGGATACACTTGATCGCGAAGGCAAAGTCATTGCGACAAGCGATGTTCGGCCCACGTCTGCGGCGATAAGGGCGATCTTGCCACGGTTCACCGGCCTGATAGAGCAGGTGCCGCCTGCCTATTCGGCGCTGATGATTGATGGCACGCGGGCCTATGATTTGGCGCGGGCTGGTGAAACGGTGAACCTGCCGGCGCGCAGCGTAGAGATTTACCGCCTGATGCTGGAGGATGTGGGACCTGACAGCGTGACGCTGGTCGCCCATGTTTCCAAAGGCACCTATATTCGCAGTCTGGCGCGCGATTTGGCCCGGGCGCTAGGCACGGTTGGCCATGTTACCATGCTGCGCCGTTTGCGGGCCGGCCCCTTTGGGCTGGATCAGGCGATTTCGCTGGACAAATTGAACGAAGTGGGTAAGGGCGCGGGCCTTGAGAACACTCTCTTGCCGCTGGAGGCAGCGCTGGTCGACATCCCGGCACTTAACCTCAGCTCGGAACAGGCAAGGGCGGTCCGACAGGGCCGCGTTCTGGCCGAGCTGCCCCACGATGACGGGCTGTATTGGGCGCGAAGCGGAACTGTTCCGCTTGCACTCATGGAGCTTTCGGGCGGAAACGCTCGGGTTATCAGGGGTTTTAACCTTCCCGATGTCGCGGAGTAAATGACATGTCGGTAGCCCCCGAAAAGAAGACGATCATCATCGAAGACAATGCCCGCGCTAAGGGTGATACCGGTTCGCCGGAAGTCCAAGTCGCGATCCTGACTGAGCGCATTGTTAACCTGACTGAGCACTTCAAGGCCCACCACAAAGATAACCATTCCCGTCGCGGCCTGCTGATGATGGTGAACAAGCGCCGTTCGCTGCTTGATTACCTCAAGCGCAAGGACGTTGATCGTTACAACGCGCTGATCGCCAAGCTTGGCCTGCGTAAGTAAGTTAGCGGGAGCGGCCCCAAGCGGGCCGCTTCTTGCATCTGGACCTAACGTGCGCATTGCCAGAACCGGCTTTCGCTTTACACGATAGGCCCGCCCAAATGGGGCAGCCTAGCAATTCGGCTAGGGCCCTTGGGGTATGAAAAGCCCCACACCGGACCGGGACGGAATACCCGGCAGCACACCCCGCAGAGCAATAGGGCTTGTGGGTTAAGGAAAATCCATGTTCGACGTCAAAACCGTATCAATGGAGTGGGGCGGAAAGACCCTCACTCTCGAAACCGGCCGCATTGCCCGTCAGGCTGACGGCGCGGTCCTCGCCACCTATGGCGAAACTGTTGTGCTCTGCGCGGTCACTGCCGCCAAGAGCGTGAAGGAAGGGCAGGATTTCTTCCCGCTCACCGTTCACTATCAAGAAAAGTTCTTTGCCGCTGGCCGTATCCCCGGTGGCTTTTTCAAGCGCGAACGCGGTGCCACTGAGAAGGAGACTCTGGTCTCGCGTCTCATCGACCGTCCGGTTCGTCCGCTGTTTCCCGAAGGCTTCTACAACGAAATCAACGTCATTGCGCAGGTCCTGAGCTATGATGGCGAAGTTGAGCCTGATGTTCTGGCGATGATCGCTGCTTCGGCTGCTCTGACCATTTCCGGCGTGCCTTTCATGGGCCCGATCGGCGCGGCGCGCGTTGGCTATGTTGACGGTGCTTATACGCTGAACCCCAAACAGGATGAAGCCGCCGCTGGCGCGCTTGATCTGGTTGTGGCCGCCACCGGCAATGCCGTGATGATGGTTGAATCCGAAGCCAAGGAGCTTTCGGAAGAAATCATGCTTGGCGCTGTCATGTTCGCGCATGATGAATGCAAGAAGGTGGTTAACCTGATCATCGACCTGGCTGAAAAGGCCGCCAAGGAACCTTGGGAAGTCGATCTCACGGACAACACCGCTGACATCAAGAAGAAGCTTAAGGACATCGTCGGCAAGGATGTTGCCGCCGCCTATAAGCTGACCGACAAGTCGGCGCGTTCCAACGCCCTGAATGCGGCGCGTGACAAGGCTAAGGCTGCTTTCGCCGATGAAGGCGCGCAGACCCAGATGGTCGCGATCAAGACCATGAAGAAGGTTGAAGCGGACATCGTGCGCGGTGCCATCCTTAAGGACGGTCAGCGCATCGACGGCCGTAAGACCACGCAGGTGCGTCCGATTGAATCGATGGTTGGCTTTTTGCCCCGTACCCACGGTTCGGCGCTGTTCACCCGCGGCGAAACGCAGTCGATCTGCACCACGACCTTGGGCACCAAGGACGCTGAGCAGATGATCGATGGCTTGGAAGGCCTGAGCTACTCAAACTTCATGCTGCACTATAACTTCCCGCCCTATTCGGTTGGTGAAGTGGGCCGCTTTGGTGCGCCTAGCCGCCGTGACACGGGTCATGGCAAGCTGGCATGGCGCGCTCTGCGTGCGGTTCTGCCCAGCAAGGAAGACTTCCCCTATACGCTCCGCGTGGTGTCAGACATCACCGAATCGAACGGGTCTTCGTCGATGGCCACGGTCTGCGGCGGCGCTCTGTCGATGATGGATGCCGGTGTGCCGATCACGCGCCCAGTTTCGGGTATCGCCATGGGCCTGATCCTTGAAGGCGATCAGTTCACCGTGTTGTCTGACATTCTGGGTGATGAAGATCATCTGGGCGATATGGACTTCAAGGTGGCTGGCACCAGCGAAGGCATCACCACGATGCAGATGGACATTAAGGTTGCCGGCATCACGAAGGAAATCTTCTCTGCCGCGCTTAACCAAGCCAAGGAAGGCCGCGCGCACATCCTGGGTGAAATGACTAAGGCACTGGGCGAATCACGCACCGAACTCTCGGCGCATGCCCCGCGCATTGAAACGCTGCAAATCGACAAGTCGAAGATCCGCGACATCATCGGTACCGGCGGTAAGGTAATCCGCGAGATCGTCGCCACCACTGGCGCCAAGGTTGATATTGACGATGAAGGCCTGATCAAGATTTCGTCGTCCGATCTCACGCAGATCGAAGCGGCGAAGAACTGGATCCTCGGCATCGTTGAAGAAGCCGAAGTCGGTAAGGTTTACAACGGCAAGGTCGTCAACATTGTTGATTTCGGCGCCTTTGTGAACTTCATGGGCGGCAAGGATGGCCTTGTCCACGTTTCCGAAATGCGGAACGAGCGCGTTGAAAAGCCAACCGACGTTGTGTCGGAAGGTCAGGAAGTGAAGGTTAAGGTTCTTGAAATCGATCCGCGTGGCAAGGTTCGCTTGTCGATGCGTGTGGTTGATCAGGAAACTGGCGAAGAGCTGCCCGATACCCGTCCGCCCCGCGAACCGCGCGAACCGCGCAGCGATCGGGGTGACCGCGGTGATCGTGGCGATCGTCGTGGCCCGCGCGGCGACCGTGGTGGTCGTGATCGTGGTCCGCGTCGTGACGATCGTGGCCCGCGTGAAGAGGGCGGCGATGCCGGTCATATGCCAGCGTTCCTCAAGAACGAAGACTAAGCTAGCGGCCGGAAACGGCCCTGCACACCAAATCAAGGAAAGGGGTCGCTGCGGCGGCCCCTTTTTTGTGCCCTAGTTTTGGGGGCGCAGGCGCAGTGGGCAGCAAAAAGCCCCCCATGCGCTTTGCATGGAGGGCTGATTGTAAACCAAACTGGTTTTAGCGGACGCGCGGGCCGCCAAAGGGAAGGGGCGGCGGCGGGCGGCGGTGGCCACGTGGCAATTGCGCCTGATAGGCGCGGCCACAGTGATCGACGCAATAGGGGAAACCGGGGTTAACCTTGTCGCCACAGAAGTGGAAATCAGGTTCACCGGGGTGACCCATCGGCCAGCGGCAGATGCGATCATTCAGATCGAGCAGGCTGGTCTTATCCGCGATTTCGGGGCTGGGCTTAGCCGGCACCAAGCGGCGCGGCGGGGCAGGCGGGATAGGCGCCTGTTGGTCGCCG
>JBEGLE010000201.1:0-3180 GCA_041183725.1 Pseudomonadota bacterium
ATCCGGGTGGCAAGACCTTGGCGGGTACCGGCGATACCAGTTACGCCGTTGCCCAAGGGCTGGATACGGCCGTGCAGCCCTATGGTGCCGGAGAAGGGATAAGTCCCAGCGGCTCACCCGAAGCCATTAAGCCCGTAGCCTCGGCGGCGGCTGTACCCGGAGCGGCTGGCCCAGCCAGCGCCCAGCTTGGCGCCTATGGCACACCGGCAGCGGCAGAGGCGGCGTGGAGCCGCTTTGCCGGGCAGGGGGATGGGTTAAAAGGCCTATCCCACCGCGTGGTTGAGGGTGCGGCCGATACTGGCAAAGTCTATCGCCTTCAGGTGGTTGCGGGCAGCGATGCCGGGGCCAGCGCCCTATGCAGCCGGCTGAAAGCCAGCGGAATTCCCTGCCAAGTAAAGCACTAGGGGTAAATCCAAGCTTTTCTCCACATTTGCTGGCGTTTCGCGCTTGCATTGCTGGCGCTCGCCCGCCAGTTTCGCGACCTATGGTACCTGCAATTTTTGGTCTCTCCTCAACAGTCCTGACAGCGGATGAGCGCGCCTTTTTCGCTGATGCTGATCCAGCGGGCTATATCCTGTTCGGCCGCAATATTGAAAGCCGGGCGCAAGTCTTGGCGCTCACGGATGCCCTGCGCGCCATTCATGGGCGTGATCATCTGTTCATCTGTATCGATCAGGAAGGTGGCCGGGTTGCCAGGATGAAGCCGCCTGAATGGCAAGCCTATCCGCCCGGGGCGGTGTTCGATGCGCTTTACGATCTCGCCCCAGCCAGCGCGATTGAGGCGGCGCGTTGCCAAGCAGAGGCGATTGGCATCGATCTGGCCGAAGTGGGAATTAGCGCGGATTGCTTACCCTTGCTGGATGTCCGCCAGCCCGGGGCCCACGATGTCATCGGTGATCGCGCCTTGGGCCAAGAGCCTATGCGGGTCGCGGCTTTGGGGCGCGCTATGCTGGATGGTTTGGCCCGCGCCGGGGTGGTTGGCACGGTTAAGCATATACCCGGCCACGGCCGTGCTGGGGCTGATAGCCATAAAGAACTGCCCACCGTAACCGCCAGTGTAGATGAACTGGAAACGGATTTGGCCCCTTTTCGTGCTTTGGCCTCTGCCGCCGTCGGCATGACGGCCCATGTGCGTTACACGGCATGGGATGCCGACAATCCCGGCACGCTCTCCCCCTTCGTGGTGGGCGACGTGATTCGTCAGAAGATCGGCTTTGGTGGCCTGCTGCTCAGCGATGATTTGGATATGGAAGCCTTGTCTGGCACAGTGCCAGAGCGGGCAGCACGGGCGATTGCCGCAGGTTGCGACATTGCGCTGAATTGCTGGGCGAAAATGGATGACATGATTGGCATTGCCAAGGCTGTGCCGCCACTGTCTCCGCTTGGCCATCAGCGTCTGGACCATGCTTTGTCGGGAACCCATGTGCCGCAGGATTTGACCGCACGTCAGGCGGATTTGATCGCGCGGCGCAATGCCTTGCTGGCCTTGGTTGCGGAGGCAGCCTGATGGACGAGCCTCAGTTTTCCGAGGCAGGCGAATGGGATGGCCCCGCCACGGTATCGGCTGAGACCGATGCCTTGTATCTGGCCCTAGATGGCTGGGAAGGGCCGCTGGATCTGCTGCTTGATCTGGCCCGGCGGCAGAAGGTTGATCTGCGGCGGATATCGATTCTGGAACTGGTTGATCAATATCTGACCTATGTTGATCAGGCCGGTGCCTTGCGGCTGGAACTGGCGGCTGACTATTTGGTCATGGCGGCTTGGCTGGCCTATCTTAAATCGGCCCTGTTGCTGCCGCGGGATGAACAAGAAGAACCGAGTGCCGAAGAATTGGCGCTGCGTCTCCATTTGCGGCTGCAACGCTTGGCCGCGATGCGCGATGCGGCAGCGCGGTTAATGGGACGTGATCGGCTGGGCCGTGACGTTTTCCTGCGCGGTGCGCCCGAAGGGCTGCGGGTGGATCGCAAGAACCGCTGGCTCTGCGAATGGTTCGATCTTGTGCAAGCCTATGGTCAGGTGAAAGCGCGCACCGCGCCGGTGGTGCATATGGTGCGCGATCGCATGGTGATGACCCTCGATTCGGCGCTGAACCGGGTTTCCGCTATGCTTGGGGTTACGCTGGATTGGATGGAACTGCGCGATTTCTTGCCGCCCCATGCTGATCTGCGTCTGCGCCGTTCTGCGCTGGCGTCCAGCTTTGTCGCGGCGCTGGAATTGGCGCGTCTGGGCAAGGCAGAACTGGATCAGCAAGAAACCTTTGGCCCCTTGTTGCTGCGCAGGGCTGTGGCATGAGCGGGCGGCCTGATGATCTGGTGCGGGCGGTTGAAGCCGTGCTGTTCGCCGCCGAAACGCCCCTAAGCGCCGAGACGATTTCCTCTCATCTGGGCGGTGCGCGGGTGCACGGTGCCTTGCGTGAGCTGGCTGGCCACTATGATGGCCGCGGTATTGCCTTGGTTGAACGGGGCGGGCTTTGGCATTTCCAGACTGCGCCGGATCTTGCCCACCTGTTGCGGCGTGAGCGCGCCGAAAATCGCCGCCTGTCACGCGCGGCGACCGAGACCTTGGCAATCATTGCTTATCACGAGCCGGTTAGCCGCGCAGAGATTGAGGCGATACGCGGGGTGCAAACCGCCAAAGGCACGCTGGATGTGTTGCTTGAGGCAGGCTGGGTGCGTGTGGCCGGGCGGCGCGAAGTGCCAGGGCGGCCTGTGATCTATGCAACAACGCCAGAGTTTCTGGGCCATTTCGGCTTGGCATTGCGTAAGGATTTGCCGGGACTTGATGAGCTAAAAGCCGCTGGCTTGCTCGATCCAATTGACGATGTGATGGAAGCGATGGATTTGGTAGAGCATGCCAATCGCGAAAATCCGCCGCCTGCACTGGAAAGCGATCCAGAAAGCGCCTAGATAGGGCGGCAATAGGGCGTCAATAGGGTGCTGGTTCTCAGGTTTCGGAGTACGTCATGGGTGGTTTTTCTCTCTGGCACTGGATTATCGTGCTGGTTGTTGTTCTCGTCCTGTTTGGCCGCGGCCGGGTTTCGGATGTCATGGGCGAATTTGGCAAGGGCATCAAAAGCTTCAAGGATGGCATGGCTGATGAAACGGGCAGCAAGCCAGTAACCCCGCCATCGCAGATCACCCCGCCGCCTGCAGCCCCTGCAGCAGAAACAGCCAAGACCCC
>JBEGLE010000202.1:0-5310 GCA_041183725.1 Pseudomonadota bacterium
ACTGGTATGCGACCGACCTCAACAAACCCCCGGTGGGCGAGCAGAAAATGCGCTGGCCAAACACCGACTGGACCGATGGCAATTTTCACAAGCTATTCCCTAGCTATGCCGAATTCTGGGCGCGTGATGGCGATCATCACGGCCCGGTGGCAGAGCCAGCGCCCTTGGACAAATTCATCGAAACGATGCGCCGTGGGGCTGCAGCGCCCAAGGTTAAAGTGCGGGCAGATTAAGCCAGATCGGCTACATACGCTGCGATGAGATATTACCGCCATCAACCACCAGTTCGGTGGCGGTAATATAGCTGGCCTCATCCGAAAGCAGGAAGCGCACAGCGCGGCCGACTTCTTCAGCAGCACCAAGGCGGCCCAGCAGAATCCGCCGCTCAAAAGTGCCTGCGGGCAGGGCATCAACGGCGGGCTGCAACAGGGGGGTCAGGATCTGTCCCGGCGAGACAGCGTTGATGCGTATTCCATCCATAGACAGCCGATCGGCCAAGGATCGGATAAGCGACACCATGCCCCCTTTGGCGGCGCTATAAACCGGATTAAGCGCATTGCCGAGGGTCGCGTTGATCGAGGCTATACCAACAATGGCTGCGCCCGGATTGACGGCAAGATCGGGCAACAAAGCCTTGGTCAGCAAGGCCAAAGGGCGAAGGTGGGTGTTGATACCCGCAGCCCAAATCGCCGCATCAAGGCCATCGAGTGAACCGGTATCGACAATGCCTGCCGCATGGACAAGCCCGCCGACAGTTTCAATCGCATGGCGGCTATCGGCAATTGCCTGCGCATAGGCAGAAAGATCGGTAAGATCGATGCAGACACCAAGGGTCGGTACCCCAAAGTCTTGGCAAATCGCCCTGGCTTCGGCCTGAACTTTTTCCGCATTAATATCCCACAGGGCCACGCCCCTGCCAACTGCGGCGAGCGCGCGGGCAGAGGCAAGGCCAATGCCAGAGGCGCCGCCAGTAACAATAACCCCTGTGTGCGGATGGCCCAATTTGCTTGCCAGATTATCAACCATTGCCCGCCTCCAAACCGATACGACTTAGAGGAAATAGCTACCGCCATTCGCGGTCAGTACGGAACCTGTCACAAAGCTGGCATCGTCACTGACTAGAAAGGCTACGGCTGCCGCAATCTCTGCCGGATCAGCCAGCCGCCCAAGCGGAATAGCCGCCTCCATGGCACCTATCCATTCGGTTGGAATGCCTTGCATAACCGGGGTGTTCGTTGGCCCCGGCGCCACGGCATTCACCCGGATTTTACGGGGTGCAAGCTCACGCGACAATTGGCGAACAAGGCCAATAATCGCCGCCTTTGACGCGCAATAATGCGGGCTGCCTTCCCCTGACTGCGCACTGGTTGAACTGATCGCAACAAGTGCCCCTGCATTGCCATCTTGCGCCAGAACCCGCGTGAATTCGCGGCTGAGATAGAAGGCACCATTGATGTTAACCGCCATCACCGCTGCCCATCCTTCATCTTTCATATGGATCAGCTGGTCGACGATAACATCTGACTTCCCATGCGCAGCAAGCTCAGCATTGCGCTGCGCCATGGCCGCATAGAATTGTTCCGAACCATCCCCCGGTGCTTGGCCGATACCGGCATTGTGAACCGCAATATCCAAGCGTCCAAACTCTGCGCGCGCCTGCATGACGGCAGCAGCGACCGCGGCAGAATCAGCCATATTACAGGCCAAAGCCAATTGGGCACCACTGCCCCGCGCTTCATCAAGGTTCAAATCAAGCGCGGCAACACGGGCACCTTCGGCAACCAGCCTTTGCACGATGGCGCGGCCTATGCCGCGTCCTGCACCAGAGACGATAGCGGCGCGTCCTTCAAGTCTGGTTGCCACGCTCTCTCTCCTCAGCTTTCAAACCTAGCCAATCCATTGACATTTATTTCAAGGGATCGGGCCACCCCGCCCCTCAAGAAGGGATATAGAGCTGCGCCGATTTGCCACCATCAACCGGCAAAGCCACACCGGTGATATAGCTGGCAGCATCAGACAACAGGAAGACAATTGCCTCAGCCAGTTCATCCGGTTTGCCGCCGCGCCCCATCGGGATAGCATCAGCCGTCTTGGCGGCAATTTCCGGAGCCTTGGTGGCGAAATCGACGGTTGCCGCTGTGTTCACCTGCCCCGGCACGATAGCATTGACCCGAATGCCCTGCCGCGCGCCCTCCATAGCCGCAACCGCAGTGAACTGGATGAGTGCGGCTTTCGATGCCGAATAGCTGGAATAATTGGGCATGGCCCTGATCCCGGTCGTCGATGAAATATTGACGATAGAGCCGCTGCCCTGCTCCGCCATAATCGCCATGGCCGCTTTGGTGCCGATGAACACGGCTTCGGCATTAACCGCAAAATCTTTGCGCCAGTGATCAAGGCTTAGCCGGCTTATCGGCGCATAATGGGTCGACATGGCGTTGTTCACCAGCATATCGAGACGGCCATATTTTGCTGCAGTGCTGGAAATCAGCGCAGCAAAAGCATCATAATCCGTGACATCAAGCTGAACCACTTCAACCTTGCCCCCTTCAGCCAGGATCGCGGCCTTGGCCTTATCCAGCATCTCTTGCCGGCGGCCACAGATAACGACCTGAGCCCCACGGCGCGCCAGCAACGCAGAGGTTGCCAAGCCGATGCCATCACTTCCGCCCGTAACCAGTGCGACTTTACCGATCATATCCTGCAACATGGCTTAACTTCCTCTTCAACCCTGCGCCAATTGTCGAAAACGCAAATGGCTTTACATCGTTCTTTTTTATTTCATATCGCGTAATTGAACGCCATTTCAATTACGAATTTATTGGATCGCCAGAAAATCCCTCGCCGCTTGTGGTAAACCTGCATGAGATTGTTCTGCGCAGATTACACCGCAGTAATAGAATCGCGGGCAGCTTGCGCGTTCCAGCCGAAAAAAAGCCACATTGCAAAATTATGCGTAAATTATTTGGCTTTCAAATCCGCAAAACATGAAATACGTTCAGTCTAAGCAAAAAATGTGACGAATCGCTAGGGAGAGTGGTGTTGTGAACAAAGTCGCACTTGTGACCGGTGCGAGCAGGGGTGCCGGACGTGGCATAGCCCGCGGCTTCGGAGAGCTCGGCTATACGGTTTATGTCACCGGCAGAACAACCACTCCGGGAGAAGCGCTTAACTGGGACGGTTCGGTGCTGCCGGGTACCGTCATGGAAACGGCTGCTGAAGTAACCGCCGCTGGCGGCAAGGGCATTCCCGTTATCTGCGACCATACCCAAGACGATCAGGTGGCTGCAGTCTTTGCGCAAATTCGGGAAGAACACGGCCGGCTTGACGTGTTATTTAACAACGCCACCTTTATCCACCCCCAGTTGATAGAAAAGAAACCCTTCTGGGAAAAAGACTTAGAGTCGGTGGACATTCTCAATGTGGGCCTGCGCTCTGCCTATATTGCTAGCTGGCACGCTGCCCGCATCATGGTGCCACAAGGGCATGGCACGATCGCATTCGGCTCCTCATTCGGTGGCTCGTGCTATATGCACGGCCCTGCCTATGGGGCTCAGAAAGCGGGTATCGACAAATTTGCCCACGATATGGAACATGACCTGCGGGGCACGGGGGTGATCGCCGTTTCAATCTGGATGGGGCCGCTGGTAACCGAACGCTCATTGATGGCGCGCGAAACCAACCCTGAACAATATGAAGACCTGATCGCCGCAGCAGAAAATCCCGAATTCACCGCCCATATTGTCGATACCATTGCCGCTGCACCCAGCCGCGACGATTTATCAGGCCAGACTTTGATTGGTGCGGAGATAGCGCAAGAACTGGGCATTACTGACCGCGGCATTGTGCGCCCATCCTATCGCGAAATGCTTGGTAGCCCCCATCCCAAAAATCCAGCCGCGGTGTATTAATGGCCACGCAATTCCATCTTGCTGATTTGTTTGAAACTATCGCTCTGACAGTTCCGGATCGCGTTGCCGTGATTTCGGATTCGCTATCGCTAACCTATGCTGAACTGAATGATCGGACCAACTGCCTGGCCTCTGGCCTGGCCGCCCATGGCATTGTTCGTGGTGACACGGTTGGCCTGTACATGATGAACCGGGCCGAGCATCTTGAGGCCTTTATCGCGACAATAAAATTGGGCGCAGTGCCTTTCAACGTCAATTTTCGCTATCGCAGCGATGAACTGCGCTATCTGTTCACCAATGCGCAAGCCGCGGCAATCATCCATTCTGCCGAGTTTGGCGATATGGTTCAGACCCTGCGTCCTGACCTGCCTGACCTTAAAATCAGCGTCGCGGTTGCAGACGGATCTGCTGGCGATACCAGCGGCTCTGTAGCCTATAACGATCTGCTCAAGGCAGCCTATACGGGGCCGTGGCCGCGCAGTGAAAGCGACATACTCCTGACTTACACCGGTGGCACAACCGGTATGCCGAAAGGGGTCATGTGGCCCCACCGCGCTTTCTTCTTTGCCTGTGCAGGTGCCGGGGGCTATTTTAATCCGCATGGCCCAGCGATCGAGCCGGGCGACATAGCTGACCGCGCCGCGACCGGTTATTCGCTCAAGATGTTCCCGGTGGCACCGCTGATGCATGCGGCTGCCTTGTGGGCCGTTTGGTCGTGCATCCTCAACGGCCTGACCATTGTGTTGGATGAGAGCGCGAATTTCGATCCCATCCGCATTTGGGACAAGACGGCCCGACTGGGCATCAACATGGTGCAGATTGTTGGCGATGCCATGGCTATTCCCCTGCGTGATGCCCTGCGTGACAATCCGGGGCGCTGGGACGTCTCGACCATGGTCAACTTCGGTTCAGGCGGCGCGATTTTTTCGCGGCACGTCAAGGACGATATCAAGGCCATGCTGCCGCCAAGCGCGACGATTACCGATGGCATGGGCTCTTCCGAAACCGGCACGTCAGGCATGGCTGAGGCCAGCGCCGAAGGTATGATGCGTCTGCCCAGCAATGCCCAACAAAGAGTCGTTGTCGATGGCCGCTTTGCCGCCGTGGGCGAAACGGGATTTGTCGCGCGCACGGGCAATACCCCGGTCGGTTATTTTGGTGACCCCGAAAAATCAGCAGAGGTTTTCTGCATGATCGATGGTCAACTCTGGGCGATCAGTGGCGATACGGCGCGGCTTGATCCTGATAATATGGTCACGGTCTTTGGTCGCGGCTCAACCTGTATCAACAGCGGTGGCGAGAAGATCTTTCCCGAAGAGGTAGAAGAGGTGCTGCGCGCCCACCCCGCCGTGCGCGATGCCGTGGTTGCCGGGCAGGCCGATCCCCGCTGGGGCGAGCG
>JBEGLE010000203.1:0-6685 GCA_041183725.1 Pseudomonadota bacterium
GCACACCAGAATAATGCCAGCCATGCGCCGCATGCCGCCACTTCGCGCGCTTGAAGCCTTCGTCCGCGTGGTCCGCTTGGGCTCGGCCAAAGCGGCGGCTAACGAATTGGGGCTAAGCCCCTCTGCGCTATCGCGCCGGTTGCAGGGGTTGGAAGACTTCGTCGGCAAGAAGATGTTTCTGCGCCAGCATCAGGCGCTAAAGCTGACCGATGATGGTCAGGCGTTTTACGATGCCGTCAGCCCCAAGCTGGAAGAACTGGCCGAAGTGATCGAAGGCTTGGTCGATACCGGCAAGCTGCTGCGCCTGCATCTGGGCGTGCCTTCGCTGTTTGGCGAGCAGCGCCTGTTCCCGCACCTTTTGGAATTGCGCAAATTGCACCCGCGGCTGCATATCGATGTCGACACCGGACCGCATCTTGATAACCGGCTGGGTGATACGCTGGATGCCGCCGTGGTGCTGCAACGCCAGCCTGATCCTGCGCTCTATTCGGTGCGGCTCGATCAAAACCGCGTCTATGCGATTGCCTCGACCAAGCTGGCGGCCGAACTGGGCAGCACGCCAGATCGGGTTAAATTGGCGCAGCAAACCTTCCTGATCCATAATGATCTGCCTGAGAGCTTTGCCACCTGGAAGCAGGCGATGGGGCTGAAAAACCTGCAGCCCGCGGCGATTGACCATTTCGATTCAGGGCAACTGATCTTGGAAGCCGCGGCCCAAGGGCTGGGCATTGCCATTATGCACGATGATCATATGCGCCGCTCTGGCGATACGCGCTTGGCGCGGCTCTATGATATCGAGATTGAAAGCCCCTATTCCTATTGGTTCGTCTGCCGCCCCCGCGCGCTACAGACCCGGCCGGTGAAGCTGTTTCACGATTGGCTAATCAAGGCGGATATTTAACGGGGCCAGGTTGGGTTGGGCCACGCGGCATCCTTAAACCAAGGCCAGCCCCAACAAAAAAGGGGCAGGAAAACCCGCCCCTTTTGCTGTGCCTGAAAAGACCAATCAGCCTGCGCTGATCGTTGCCTTTACAATCTTGCCGGGTTCGCGCGGCGGTTCGCCCTTGGGCAGGGCATCGACGTGATCCATGCCTTCAACCACTTGGCCCCACACCGTGTACTGGCGATCAAGGAAAGTGGCATCATCGAAGCAGATGAAGAACTGGCTGTTGGCCGAATGCGGCGCGCTGGTGCGGGCCATCGAGCACACGCCGCGGACGTGCGGCTCAGCGTTGAATTCGGCTTGCAGATCGGGCTTGGAAGACCCGCCCATGCCTGTGCCGTTCGGGCAACCGCCCTGCGCCATAAAGCCCGGAATCACCCGGTGGAACTTGATGCCATCATAAAAACCTTCGCCCACCAGCTCCTTGATGCGGGCCACGTGGCCGGGGGCCAGATCGGGGCGCAGCTTGATCTTAACGTCGCCGCCACCGTTGCCGGTATCAAGGGTAAAGGTCAGATACTCATCAGCCATCGGGAATCTCCTGTGAATTTCGGCCTCCTATAGTCTGCTGGTGAATAAAGTCACGTCCCGGTCGATTGCCCCGGTTGCAATTGCATCTGATCCGCCTAGACCGCTTGCCATGACCGTCGAAGCCCACGATTCCACTCTGCTTACCCCCGACGCCGAACTGGCGATCGAGCAGCTTGAATCGGAAAGCTTGGATGAAGACAACCGGCTGAAACCCGAATTCGTCCGCAAGGTGCGCGATTCGCTGGAAGCGGGTGAACGCGATGCGGTTTACGATCTGGTAGAACCGCTTCACCCCGCTGACATCGCAGACCTTTTCGAACTGCTGCCCAACGACGAACGCCGTGAACTGGCCCGCGCCATCACCGATCTGATGGGCGCCGAGGTGTTTGCCGAACTCAACGACTGGGTGCGCGAACTGATCGTTGAAGATCTGCCCGCCGAAACCGTCGCTGAAATCGCCGAACAGCTTGATACCGACGATGCTGTCGCGATGATCGAGGATCTCGACGAGGAAGACCAACAGGCCGTCCTTGCCGAAATGGAGCCGGAAGACCGCGCAGCGATCGAATCGGCGCTGTCATACCCCGAAGAAACCGCCGGCCGTTTGATGAGCCGCGATTTCATTGCGGTTCCCGAACACCTGATGGTTGGCGATCTGATCGACTATCTGCGCGACAACCAACAGCTCGCTACCGAGTTTTGGGAAGTGTTTATCGTCGATGCGCGCCACCATCCGGTGGGCACCTGCTTGCTGAGCTGGATCTTGCGCGCCCCACGCTCGGTTGCGCTCAGCGATGTGATGAAACGCGATCAAACCTTGATCCCGGTCCAGATGGATCAGGAAGAAGTGGCGCTGCGCTTTCAGAAATACGCGCTCATCTCTGCTGCCGTGGTCGATGAATCGGGCCGCTTGGTCGGTCAAATCACCGTCGATGACGTTGTCCACATCATCCAAGAAGAGGCGGGCGAAGACGTCCTGCTGCTGTCTGGCGCGGGTGAGGGCGACATTAACGAGCCGCTGCATCTGACTGTCCGAACCCGTCTGTTGTGGCTGTTGGTGAACCTGCCCACCGCCATGCTGGCCGCAACCATCGTCAGCCAATTCGATGCCGAAATCGCCCGCTATGCGGTGCTGGCAACCCTGATGGGGATTGTTACCGGCATGGGCGGCAACGCGGGCACCCAAACCTTGGCCGTGGTGGTGCGCGCCATCGCCACCAACCAGCTAACCAGTTCCAACACCGCGCGGGTGATTTTCCGCGAATTCCGCATTGCCGCCGCCAATGGCGTGTCGCTTGGCTTGCTTATCGGGCTAGGCGCGTTCTTGCTGTGGCACAGCGTGCCCTTGGCCTTGGTATTTGGCGCGGCGATTGTGATCAACAATTTGGTCGCCGGACTGGCCGGGGTTTTCGTGCCGGTGACCTTGGATCGCTTCAATATTGATCCCGCCACGTCTTCGGCCGTGTTCGTGACCATGTGCACCGATTGCATGGGCTTCCTCAGCTTCCTCGGTCTGGCGCATCTGGCCGGTATCGGGGCATGACCGAATGCCGCTGCATCTAACCAAGGTCGCCTATGGCGCCCAATCGCTGGATGAACTGCGCGGCTGGTTTGCTGGACGCGGGGCTGAGGCCCAGTTAACCACCCGCTATCTGCCCAAACGCCATGCTGAAATTGTGCCCAGCCCCGGCGCGGCGGGTGGATCGCTATACTGGATTCACAAGCACCAATTGGTCGCCCGCTCCCCGATTTTGCGCTTTGCCGAAGCGGACGCGGGCCGGACCCATATTATTATATCCGCCCAACTGATCATGGTGCATCCCCGCCCCAAACGTGCCCACCAAGGCTGGCGCTATTTGGATCAGGCCGATGCGCCGCACGATCTGGCCTTTGGTGAACAGGCGGGTGAAACCATGCCCGCCGATCTTGCCAGCGAATTGGCGCGGCTTGGGCTGGTTTGAAACATAGGCTTTGCCCAAAACCAATTTCGCGCTTACTCTGCCAGACTATGCTTACGACAAGCGAGGTGCCGCATGAATGTCAGCGCCCCTAAGCCGGAACAATCAGTCCCTGTAGTGGTGAAGCGCCACCGCCTGTCCACCCGCTTGTGGCATGGGATCAATGCCGCCAGCGTGGCGATTATGCTGATGAGCGGGCTGATGATCTTCAATGCCCATCCGCGGCTCTATTGGGGCAACTTTGGGGCCAATCCTGATCATGCGTGGCTGACCTTGCCCGAATTTCCCGGCTGGATCACCCTGCCCAGCCACTATAATCCGGCCGATGCGCGGCTGTGGCATTTGGCCTTTGCTTGGGTGCTGGCTACGGGACTCCTGCTCTATCTCGGCTGGTCGCTGATCAACGGCCACCTGCGCCGCGATCTGGCCCCCAAGCTGGCCGAGCTTGCCCCCCGCCATCTGTGGCAAGATATCAAGGATCACGCCGCCTTGCGCTTTCCCACTGGCGTGGCCGCGCTGCGCTATAATATTCTGCAAAAGCTGGCCTATGGTAGTGTCCTGTTCGGGCTATTGCCGCTGATGGTGCTGACCGGGCTGGCAATGTCCCCGGCAATTGATGCGGCGTGGCATGGCCTGCCCACGCTGTTCGGTGGCCGCCAATCGGCGCGGTCGCTGCACTTTATCTGCGCCAGCGGTTTGGTTGGTTTCTTTGCCGTGCATATGATCATGGTCGTGCTGGCTGGCCCGCTGAACGAAGTACGATCAATGATCACCGGCTGGTATCGCCTGCCGCCAGAACGGCCCGTTTCGCCAAAGGACCCGGCATGACCGAACGCCTCAGCCGCCGCCGCTTGCTGGCCACAGGCGCGCTGGGTGCCGGGGGCTTGCTGCTATCGGGCTGCGATCGCCTGTTGCAGCCCGGCCCCTTTCGCGGCCTGCTGGAATCAGCGGAAAGCCTGAACTTCGCTGCCCAGCGCTTGCTCTCCGGGGATGCCCTGGCGCAGGAATTTGGCGTTAAGGATATGTCGCCCGTGTTCCGCGCCAATGGCAACACCAGCGCGGCGGGTAATAGCGAATGGCAAGCCCATGCTGCGCAGAACTTTGCCCAATGGCGCTTGCGCGTCGATGGTTTGGTGCTGCGCCCCGTCGACCTCTCGCTTGATGCGCTCAAAGGCTTGGCTCAGCGCCAGCAGATCACCCGGCACGATTGCGTTGAAGGATGGAGCGCGATTGGCAAGTGGCAGGGGCCGCAATTGTCAGCCGTGCTGAAACTGGCAGGCCTGCTGCCCGCCGCGCGGTTTTTGGTGTTCCACTGCGCCGATCGCTTTGGCAGCACCCCCTATTACGAATCGCTCGATCTGATCGAGGCGCATCACCCACAAACCCTGCTGGCCTGGGCGATGAACGACCGGCCTCTCAGCATCGAACATGGTGCGCCGATCCGGCTGCGGGCCGAACGGCAATTGGGCTATAAGCAAGCCAAATATGTCATGCGGATCGAAGCGCGTTCCAGTCTAGCCGGGCTTTACGGCGGCAAGGGCGGCTATTGGGAAGACCAGCGCGGCTATCCGTGGTGGGCGGGCATCTGATTTTCAGCCCGCATGCGGACCCATTCTTTGCCCTTAAGGGGGATAATTTAGCATCCACGCTTGCCCCTGCCGCCGCCATGGGGAATCAGGCTGTCTATGGCGATTCTTTCAGACAAGTGGATCCGGCAACACGCGCTCGAACAGGGCATGATTGAGCCGTTCGTGGAAAATCAGCGGCGCGAAGGCTGCATTAGCTATGGCCTTTCGTCCTATGGCTATGATGCGCGGGTGGCGGATGAGTTCAAAATCTTCACCAATGTCGATTCGGCGGTGGTTGACCCCAAGAACTTTGATTCCAATTCTTTCGTTGATCGCAAGACCGACGTCTGTGTGATCCCGCCCAATTCCTTTGCCTTGGCCCGCACGGTCGAATATTTCCGCGTGCCGCGCGATGTCCTGGTGATCTGCCTTGGCAAAAGCACCTATGCCCGCTGCGGCATCATCGTGAATGTCACCCCGCTTGAGCCAGGTTGGGAAGGCCATGTGACCTTGGAATTTTCCAACACCACCCCGCTGCCCGCCAAAATCTATGCCAACGAAGGCGCGTGCCAGTTCTTGTTCCTTAAGGGCAATGAACCGTGCGAGGTTAGCTATGCCGATCGTGCGGGCAAATATATGGGCCAGCGCGGGGTTACCCTGCCGCGCCTGTGATCAGCCCAAACTCTGATCGTATCAGGTGTTAAGCCTGATACTCGCCTTCCTTGCCACCCTTCTGGCTGCCTATCTAGGCCCAGCCGCCGCCCTGATCAGCCAAATCAGCCAGCGCCAAGGCAAACGCCCCAACCTGCTGGCCACGGCCATGCTGGCCAGCGGGCTGTGCAGCCTCTTGGCCCTGTGGCTGGCGCGCCGCGTGCCGCTTATTATGCCCAGCCCCCAAGGCCAAGACTGGATCGCGGGCTTGGCCCTGCTGCTGGCAATCATAGCCCTATTGCGCCGCCGCGCCGCAGCCTTACCCGATGAACCGACCCATTCGCTGTTCGCCGCCCTATTGGTATTTATCGCCAAGCAGGCCGCCGATAGCCCGCGCTGGCTGCTGTTTGGCATGACTATCCTGTGCCCCGACCTGTCCGCCCAGCTTATCTTGGGCGGGGTCGCGGGGCCAGCGCTGGCGCTGCTGATCGCTTGGACCAAAGCCTAGGCCGCCAAGCAGGACGCACAGCGGCGCAAAATCTGCTATCGAATCGCCATGTCCATTGAAATCATCGAACACGCCACCGATACACAGATAGCCGACTGGATCGCGGATAAGCTGCAGATCGCTTTGCAGATCGCCGTCCCCGATCCAATCGCCATCGCCGTGCCCGGCGGTTCAACCCCCTTCCCCATCCTTGCCCAACTTGCGCAGCGGCCGATTGCTTGGCACCGTGTGGCTGTCTGGGCCGGCGATGACCGGGTGGTGAGCGAAGATCATCCTGCCTCAAATATTGGCCGCATCCGCGCCTTGCTGGAACCTGTGGGGGCCATGATCGTGCCATTGACTGAAGCGGCAAGCCCGCCGCATTTCGCTTTGGTCTGGCTGGGTATGGGCGGCGATGGCCATATTGCCTCACTGTTTCCCAACACCGATCCGCAAGCCGATGATCCCCAACCGCTGCGCCGGATCACCCCCGATCCGCTGCCGCCCGAAGCCCCGTTTGATCGGCTGAGCCTGACCATCCCTGCGC
>JBEGLE010000204.1:0-3666 GCA_041183725.1 Pseudomonadota bacterium
TTGCCGCTTTGAACAATGACCGGAAAACCCGCGTGGTCATCCTGACCGGAGAGGGACGTGGATTTTGCTCTGGCGCTGATCTGCAGGAAGAGGCTGCGCCCGGCGCGATCCCCGGCACCGACGGCATGGGCGAAGTGGGATTTGTCTACCGCTTTCAGGAATATTTGATGCGCGCCGTGCTGGCCATTCACGAATGCGACAAACCCGTAATCGCGGCGATCAATGGGGTGACCGTGGGCGGCGGTCTCTCGATGGCGCTGGCGGCTGATGTGCGGATTGCCAGCGACCAAGCCCGTTTCGGCGCTGTCTATATCAAGACAGGGCTTTCGGGCTGTGATGTTGGCTCCAGCTACTTTCTGCCGCGCATTGTTGGCGCGGGGATTGCGGCGGAACTCTTGCTAACCGGCCGGATTTTCGACGCCGCTGAAGCGCGGGAAATAAGGCTGGTGAACCGCGTGGTCAGTGCCGAAAATCTGCATAGCGCCGCCCTGGAACAGGCGCGTGCTATCCGCGAAAATTCAGAATATGGCGTGTGGATGACCAAGAAAGGGCTGCAATCGGCTATTGATGCCCCCAGCCTGCGCCAGGCTATGGAAATGGAAAACCGAACGCAGGTTCTGGGCTATTTCACCGGCTGCATGACCGCGATGCGCGAAGCCTTTGTCAAAGGCGAACGCCCTGTTTGGCCCAAGCTCTAACCCGATATACTGGGGTCATTCACGCAGAAGGGGCTGGGGGAATAAGATGATTATGCTCACCCAATAGTGGGGGTGGCAGATCGACCGAAAATTCAAAATCAGTCATGCGGATTGGCAGGGCATATTGGGTGGTGGTTGCCCCGCCGCCTGATACTTCGCGCACCATACCCCGTGCCTGCGCATGGGGGTGCGCCAGCGATTCCGCCAAGCTGAGAACCGGGGCAACGCACGCATCGACATCGGCAAAGATCGTCATCCATGCAGCAAGGGTCTTTTCGGCAATAGTTGCCGCAATTTGCGCCACGACGGCATCGCGATTGGGCCCCATATCCCAGCCCTTTGCCAGCAGATCACTCCGGCCAATTGCGCCGCAGAAGGCTTGCCAGAACTTTGGCTCAAGCGCGCCAACGGCCAGATACCGGTCATCCGCTGTGCGATAGGTACCATAGCATGGCACCCCGCCTGACAGGATATCACGGCCCGGTTGCGGATCGTGGCCGCCGAACATCATCTTGGAAGACAGCGCCGCAACATTAAGCGCCATCGCCGCATCAGCCATGGCAATATCGATATGGCGGCCCTGACCGGTGCGCTGGCAATCAAACAAAGCGGCCAGAATGCCGACGGCTGAGGTCAGCGCCCCGCCCCCCAGATCGGCCACCGGCACCGCGCCGGGCGATGGGCGGCTGCCGTCGATCACATTCTGCCCGACGATGCCGCCATAGCATTGGTAATTGATATCGTGCCCGGCCTTTTGCGCCAGCGGCCCATCCTGCCCATAGCCGGTGATCGAACAATAGATCAGGGCCGGATTTATCGCCTGCGCCGCATCCCAGCCCAGTCCCAGCCGTGCCATCACCCCCGGCCGAAAGCTCTCGACCAGCACTTCGGCTTCGGCAATCAACCGCCGTACAGCTGCCACTCCGGCGGCATCCTTGAGGTTGATGGCAAATGACTTTTTGTTGCGGTTGGTCACATGGAACATGCCACTTGGAGCCAATCCTTTAGACCCGCGTGCGGCTTCGCCGTGTTCGGGTGGCTCAATCTTGGTCACGTCAGCACCAAGATCGGCCAGATATTGGGTGCAAATGGCCCCCGGCAACATGGCAGTGAAATCGAGGACTCTAACCCCCTGTAGCGGTGCACGTGTCATTGGTTCAGCCTTCCAGATCGCGGAACGGAACGTCGCGGTCGGTGCGGATTTCACCCGGCAGACCCAGAACCCGTTCGGCTATGGTGTTTTTCTGAATTTCATCGGTGCCACCCGCAATGCGCGCACCCGGAGCAGAAATCCAAAAGAGCTGGGGCAATCGCCATTCAGCGCCAAGGTCCTCATGCGCGATGAGCCCTTCGGCACCGGCCAACTCGATCGCTAAGGCACCGGCGGTTTGGAAAGCGCGCGCGCCGACCAGCTTGACCGCCGCCATCTCTGGCCCCGGACTTTCGCCACGGGAAATGGCGCTCATGCCGCGCCGGACAATCAGCTCCACCCCGAACTGGGCCAGATAGGCATCCGCAATGCCATCGCGCACCCGGCTGGCTTCGATGGCCGGCTTGCCATCCCATTCCACCTGCCGCGCCAGATCGATAATCTGGGCGTAAAGATCGCCGGAAAAGTTGTCTCCCAGCGAAAAGCGCTCTTGCATCAAAGTGGACAGCATAACCTTCCACCCCTGCCCTTCCGGGCCAAGCCGGGCGCTGTCTGGCAGGCGGACGGCATTAAGGAACACTTCGTTGAAATGGGCCTCGTCACTGGCCTGCCGGATCGGCCGCACATCGACACCGGGCAGCGCCATATCGAGGATGAACATGGTCAGCCCCTTTGCCTTGGGCTGGTCCCAGTCCGTCCGTGCCAGCAGAATGCCAAAGTCGGCAAAATGCGCGCCTGAGGTCCAGACCTTTTGGCCGGTTATCAGCCAATCATCGCCATCCCGCGTGGCGCGGGTGCGGACATTGCCCAGATCGGATCCGGCAGAGGGTTCGGAAAACAACTGGCACCAGATGTGATCGCCCTTGAAGGCCGAGGCAAGATAGTCTGCCTTTTGCTCTGGCGTGCCCCACATTGCCACGGTGGGCAGGGCCGTACCAAGGCTGACCTCAAATACCCGATCGGGCATGAGGAATTGCGATTCCTCTTGGTTGTAGA
Source organism: Pseudomonadota bacterium (assembly GCA_041183725.1). Classification (GTDB taxonomy): domain Bacteria; phylum Pseudomonadota; class Alphaproteobacteria; order Sphingomonadales; family Sphingomonadaceae; genus Novosphingobium. The sequence continues at coordinate 2,845 of JBEGLE010000204.1, forward strand.
CGATCTGCATGGCTGGCGCGGCGCCCAGCCCACCCATTTCGCGCGGTGAAGCAATCGCGGCATAGCCCGCCGCTGCTTTCTTGGCCTGCCAAGCGCGGGATGCTGCGAGATAGGCGGCGTGATCTAATCCCGCGCCAAATTTGTCCTCGCGCCCCCGTTTCAGGGTGGCATTGGCCTCTAACCAAGCGCGGACCTTGGCGCGGAAAGCGGCCTCTTCGGGGGTGTCGTTGAAGTCCATCAGCCAGCCTCTCCGATGAGTGCATCCGCCAGTTTTGCCCGCCAGACATGTTCAGAACCGATGATCTGCGAAAGCCAACGCGCCCGGCGCAGATGAAGATGGCAATCCATCTCCCAAGTATAGCCTATGCCGCCGTGCAAATGCAGGCTTTCCTCGGCTGTCACGTTATAGGCCATGCTCGCTGCCACCCGCGCTGCCGCCGCCGCGCGCGGCAGTTCGGCGGCATCGGTAGCCAGCGCCCATGCGCCATAATAGGCATGGGCCCGGGCAAGCTCGATCTGGGTGTAAAGCTCGGCAAGCTTGTGCTTAACCCCTTGGAAGCTGCCAACCAGCCGGCCAAATGTCCGCCGCTCCATAACATAGTCGCGCGCCGCTTGCAGGGCGCGATCCGCCCCGCCAACCTGTTCGAAAGCCAATAAGACAGCCGCCCCATTGACCGCCCGTTCTGCCATGGCCGCAGCATCATCGCCGCCAAGAACCTCGGCCGCAACATGGGTAAAAGTTAAGCGAGCCAGCGGTCGGGTGGGATCAAGCGATTTTTGGGCTTGGCGCGCAACCCCCGCAGCGGCGAGATCAACCAGCAC